>CALGXU010000211.1 GCA_937935205.1 uncultured Rothia sp. | reverse complement strand
CGAGAAATGTTAGTAGACATACATGTCCTTCGAGAGTGATATCTTGGGCACTCACTCTCACCAAGAACGCGGCCGATAAATCCACGCAGGGCAGACGCACACACAAAAGTGAAGATAGCGTACAGAAGAGAGTGAATGCATGATGTTTCTATACAAGCGCCAGCCCCCTGCGTACACAGAAGATCAAAAACACAAAGGTCAGCTTCAAAAGCACAGGGAAACCCAACACTTGGAGAAAGCATACCCCCCCCCCGTATTAAAATTTCAAGCGAAAAACGCACATAATCTTCCATAAACCCACTTTGACATGCAGTATTCAACCAGTACTTGAACTTTTATTCACACACATTTCTCCCCTAAATCCCTCTAATACATCTTCCATAAACAACCTTCAGACGATGTTTTTCTCAAATTAGGGAGCAAAAACCAACATTAAGTTTTTTAAGAACCACCTATTCCCACTATCTAACCAACTCATTTTCTCCGTGTATGTGCTTTTAAGCACCTGAGAAAACCTTCAGGTAAAAATCGCTAAAAGAACTACAGGTACCCTACATACGCAAGAAGCCCCGCGAGCGCACACACCCGCGGGGCTTTTCTTTACGTTCTATCCATGCTCTAGCGTCGACCCACAAACCAATCCGATAGCTTATCGATACGCGCCTGAATCTGCTCAGCCGAAGCCTGCGCGACCGCCGGGCCGCCACAAATCTTACGCAGCTCATTATGAATCACGCCGTGCGGCTGACCCGAACGAATCGACCACGCCGCCACATTCTTCGCCAGCTTATTGCGTAGCTCCTTCAACTGGCGGTGATCCACCACCGAAGGCGCCGCAGTCGCCGGGCGGCGTGCCGCGTGTTCACGCTGATGCGCTCGCAGCAGGGTACCGACCTGTTCGGCATCCAGAAGACCCGGAATACCCAAAAAGTCTTGCTCCTCCTCGCTACCCACGGCAAGGTTGCCGGAGGCGAACTCGGCACCGTCGAACAGCACACCGTGGAAGGACGCCTCGGAGCCGAGCGCCTCGAACTTGCCGCGTGCCAGCTGCTCGGAGGCGCGCTCCTCGCGGTTTGCTTCTTCGAGCAGGTGGTCGTCCAGGCCCTCAACCATGGGGTTGATTTCCTGGGGTGCGCCGCGGTCGAGGGCGTGGTCGCGTTCCACTTCCATGTCGTTGGCGAGCATCATCAGCTGCGGCACGGACGGCAGGAACACGGAGGCGGTTTCGCCGCGCTTGCGGGCACGCACAAAACGGCCAATCGCCTGCGCGAAGAACAGCGGGGTGCTGGTGCTGGTGGCGTACACGCCCACGGCGAGGCGGGGCACGTCCACGCCTTCGGACACC
>CALGXU010000210.1 GCA_937935205.1 uncultured Rothia sp. | reverse complement strand
TCATCAGGGAGCGGTCGCTACGCTGCGCGCCGCCGGGCTGGGCCGCGTCGTTCTGCTGGGCTGTGCTGTCCTGCGCAGGGTTCTGTGCGGCGTTCTGGTCGTGGTTGGGGGTCATGCTCGTCATACCCCTACCCTAGGCTCACGCGCGCGAACGCACGAGCGCACGCAAAGAACCTGTGGATAACTCCCCTCGCACAGTGTGAAAGGAGCCATCCACAGGCTCATTTTTGAAAAATATGCGGTTTTTATTCAAAAACGGAGGGGGTTGGTTTGTCACAAAACCGTCACAAACACCCCAGCCACACGAGCCTCCCGCACCAATTAAGACCAGAATCTAGCCTTCGCTTAGTCCTCGCGCGGCAACTCAGTACCCGGAACACCCAGCTCCGAAGCACGCTTATCAGCCATCACCAACAGGCGACGAATACGGCCCGCAATCGCGTCCTTCGTCATCGGCGGATCAGCCAGACGACCCAGCTCATCCAACGACGCATGCTTATGCAGCACACGCAGCTCACCGGCATAGCGCAGATGATCCGGTGCCTCATGACCCAGAATCTGCAGGGCACGCTCCACGCGGGCGCTCGCCGCAACAGCCGCCTGAGCGCTACGGCGCAGGTTCGCATCATCAAAATTCGCCAGACGGTTCGCGGTCGCACGAACCTCCTTGCGGGTGCGCGCCTCACGCCACGTGGTCAGGGTGCCGGTCGCGCCCATACGCTCCAGCAGCTGCGAAATGGTCTCGCCATCACGCACCACCACACGGTCGGTGCCGCGCACCTCGCGTGCCTTCGCAATAATGTCCAGGCGACGAGCCGCACCCACCAGCGCGAGCGCAGCCTCCGGACCGGGGCAGGTAATCTCCAGGGAGGAGGAACGGCCCGGCTCAGTCAGCGAACCGTGCGCCAAGAACGCACCGCGCATGACCGCCTCAGCGTCCTGCAGGGAGCCGTTCACCACAGCCGGCGGCAGACCACGCACCGGGCGGCCACGCAAATCCAGCAGACCGGTCTGGCGAGCCAGCGCCTCACCGCCGTGATCCACACGCACAATGTAGCGGCCGCCTCGACGCAGGCCACCACCGCTGACGCTGGTCAGCTCAGAGTCGTGGCCGTAAATCTCCGCGATGGTGCGGCGCATGCGGTGGGCGGTTGCCTCGTGGTCGACCTCAGACTCCACCACGATTCGCCCCGAGACAATGTGCAGGCCTCCGGTAAAGCGCAGAATCGTAGAGATTTCCGCCTTACGAGCAGAGACTTTCGTTGCCTCGTAGTTGGCGAGTTCGTCCTTGACGAGCGTGGTTAATGCCATGAACAGGTCCTTCTAGGCGTAGTGTTTAAGTCTAAAAATCAGGAAAAAGGGCGCACAAAACAGCCAGCTCAAGCAACACACTTGAGCAGCAAACCCAAGCCAGTAAACCTAAGAGCTCAGCTCAAACGCTTCGTTATACGCAGCCGCAAGCTTCAGCGGGTCGTGTACATTCGGCTGGGAGCTCGAACGCAGATGCGCCCACACAACCTTCGCACCCATCGCAGAGGCCTCACGTTCCAGCTCGGAACGGTGATCCGCCTGCATATCAGCGTCAGCAATTACGGCGTCGAGGTGCAGCTTCGGGGCGTACTGGCGCAACAAATCCAGGTGCGTTGCCGGGGTGAAGCCGACCGTCTCCTTATCGTCGGAGAGGTTCATGACCACGCAGCGGCGCGCCTCCGTGCGGATAATCGCCTCACGCTGAGCATCCAACAGCAGATGCGGCAGAACCGACGTACGCCACGAACCCGGACCCAAAACAATCCAATCGGATTCCTCAATAGCGGAGAGCGCCTCCGGGCAGGGGCGAGCATTCTCAGGGGTCAGACCGATATCGTGAACGCGCTCCTCCTTCGAGAGGTTCACCTGGCCGACCACCTTCACACGCTCAATACCGCCGCCGTTATGCTCACGCAGCACGGTACCGTAAATGACCATCGGATCCAGCGCCATCGGCAGCACGCGGCCGCGCGCATTCAGCAGGGCACCCGCCCAGTCCAGACCGGCAACCGGGTCATCCAGCAGCTGCCAGAGAGTAGCAATCAGCAGGTTACCGAGAGCGTGGTAATCCAGCGGGAACTCACCCTCGTAACCTTCGGGCGCGCTAAAACGATGCTGCATCACATCACGCCACGTGCGACCCCAATCGGTGTCATCACAGAGCGCAGAAAGCGCCATACGCAAATCACCCGGAGGGAGAATACCCATCTCCTCACGCAAACGACCCGACGAACCGCCATCGTCAGCAACCGTCACAACAGCCGTCAAATCAGGCGTGACGTGGCGAAGCGCAGACAGGGAACCGTACAGCCCGTGGCCGCCGCCCATCGCCGTGACCTTCGGCGAACGGTGCGTGGTCTTCAACAGGCGCAAAGCCTGAGTCGGCAGAGCCGGCAGGCGCGGAATACCCTGAGTGTCATAACTGGTCGAATGGGTGGACATAGTAATACCTCACATACCCGGAAGGAACGGTATGCCGGCCCCACGGGTGCGGGGCCGGACGGCGGCTAATGAATCACGACGCGGTGGTTGGGACGCGCCGGGAAAAACTTACTCGCGACCCTTGTCACGGTGCTGAACATTCACGTTCAGCTCACCGAAAGCAGAGAGACGACGAGCCAGTTCCTCCGTCACAGCCACGGAACGGTGCTTACCACCGGTGCAGCCAATTGCGATGGTGGCGTAGTACTTGCCCTCACGGCGGTAGCCCTCAAGCACGGGGCGAAGAGCCGCAAGGTAGTTGCTGATGAACTCCTCGGTGCCGGCGTGCTCCAGCACGTAGTCGCGCACCGGGGCGTCCTGACCGGTCAGGGGGCGCAGCTCCGGAACCCAGTGCGGGTTCGGGATGAAACGCATATCAGCCATGTAGTTAGCGTCCGACGGTGCGCCGTACTTGAAACCGAAGCTCATCACGGTCAGGTTCAGCTTCTTATCCGCACCTTCAGCGAACATTTCACGCACGGTACGAGCCAGCTCGTGAACGTTCATGCCGGTGGTGTCAATGGTGCGGTCAGAAGCAAGGCGCAGGCCCTCAAAGAGGGTGCGTTCAGCGCGGATGCCGTCGAGGACGCGACCCTCACCCTGCAGCGGGTGCGGGCGGCGCTGAGCCTCATAGCGGGCAATAATGGTCTCATCCTTGGCGTCAAGGAAGAGCATAGAGAAGTCAATGTCGGACTTGCGCAGAGTCTCAATCGCAGCGGGAAGATCGGAGAACAGGGCGCGGGCGCGAACGTCAATACCGAGCGCCACCTTCGGAACTCGCGCACCGTCGCGGGTCACCAGCTCAGCCAGGGAACCGAGCATCTGCGGCGGAATGTTATCGATAACGTACCAACCCTCATCCTCCAGCACATTTGCGACAGTGCTGCGGCCTGCACCAGAAATACCGGTAATGACCAGAATCTGAGGACGCTCCTCGCTCTGGCCGGGCTGTACCGTGGCGGGCTTGCTCTGATTCTCGGGCATGGTGCTTCTTCCCCTTCGACGCGAAATACTCTCTATGCCATGATACAAGACCTTTATCTGACGGTTCAGGGGTACGGTCAGAAATTTCACCAGTATGACAGAAATATGAGACGCTCCCCTGCGGAACCCCGGAAGGAACCCCAGAAGAAAGAAACCCGCATCACAAGTGCTTGCGCATAATGCTCTCCAAGGGGTCAACAGAAGGAGGCGGGTGACAGAGTCGGGCGGCAGAGCTACGGAGGGTACACCAGATCCACGGAGAGTAAACCAGAGCCACAGAGGGTACAGCAAAGCCCGCACGGCACCTCCCACAGGAGATACCGCACGGGCTTCACACCATATACGCCTGCGAACTACGAACGCTGCGAAACTTTACGCGGATGCGCCAGGTTGCCTTAGACGAAAACTCAGGCAGAAAGCTCAGGCAGGAAAGCCACCACATGCTCCAGCAGACGCACCGACAGTTCCTTCTTCGAACCGGAGAACACCGGCGCCTCATCATTCAGGGTCGACAGCAGTGTAATCGTGTTATCGTCCGTGCCGAAACCACGATTCACACCCACCGTATTGACCGCCAAGAAGTCCGTACCCTTACGCTGCAGCTTCTCACGGCCCAGCTCCAACGGAGTCTTCTCCGCCGAACCGGTCTCCGCCGCAAAACCAACAATGAGCTTCGGGCCGAGGGTGCTCTCCCCCGCCTCACGAGCCTGCTGGCGGCGCACCACGACCTCACGCAGAATATCCGGGTTGCGCACCAGCTGAATCACCGGCGCATCCTCAGAATCGGCGCTCTTCTTAATCTTGAACTCGGCAAACTCGGCGGGCCTAAAATCAGCCACCGCCGCCGACATGATCAGCACATCCGCCGCCGCGCTCGCCTCAAGGGTCGCTTCACGCAGCTCCATGGCGCTCACCACGCGGGTCACCTGCACACCCTCCGGCGCGGGAACCTCAAGGTTCGCACCAATCAGGTGCACGGTCGCGCCCAGGTCGCGTGCCGCCTCCGCGAGGGCTACGCCCTGCTTGCCGGTTGAACGGTTGCCGAGGAAGCGTACCGGGTCCAGCGCCTCACGG
>CALGXU010000209.1 GCA_937935205.1 uncultured Rothia sp. | reverse complement strand
TAAGAGCAGCCGCAGCGTTCAGAATGTGGTGGGTGCGCCTCCGCAAGCCTGTGCTTGCTCCCCCGGAAAACCAGCAAACACGCGGCAAAGCTACGCATCAGCACGATGTATAACCCACTCCCCTTATGGTGACAAGTAGTCGCCAAGCTTAGCCATAGCTAAGCGGAAAAGACGGCGTTCAAAAGAAGATACTGAGAAAGACAGCATTACACACCCCTTCATCTGTAAGGAAGCTCAAGATTATGACCGTTGTGTCAAATACATCTGAAGCCCTCAATTCCCCCTACGAGGACACCCTCAAGCGCCTGCTCAGCGACGCACGCGCAGAAGCCGTCGAATCCAGCGTCTCCGAGCTCGAACGCCTCGCTATCGCACACGACGCATCCCACTACCTGCTCGTACCCGTCGGCCTGATCCGCCCCGACTCCGCCGAAGACGTCGCCAACATCTTCCGCGCAGCTGGCGACCTCGGCCTGCCGCTGACCTTCCGCTCCGGCGGCACCTCCCTCTCCGGCCAGTCCAGCGGCGACGGCCTCATGGTCGACACCCGCCGCCACTTCAAGAAGATTGAGGTTCTTGAAGACGGCAAGAAGGTGCGTGTGCAGCCCGGCGCGACCATCATGATGGTCAACAACTACCTGGCACCCTACGGCTACAAGCTCGGCCCGGACCCCGCCTCCTGGTCGGCCTGCACCATCGGCGGCGTGGTCGCTAACAACTCCTCCGGCATGTCTTCGGGCACCAAGTACAACACCTACAACACCCTGGATTCCATGGTGTTTGTACTGCCCAGCGGCACCATCATTGACACCGCCGAGCCGGACGCCGACCAGAAGCTGCGCTCCCTCGAACCTGAACTTCACGAGGGCCTGCTACGCCTGCGTAAGCGCGTCACCGAGAACCCCGAATCCATGGCGAAGATCCGCCAGCAGTATTCCATGAAGAACACCATGGGTTACGGCCTGAACTCCCTGGTCGACTTCGAAACCCCCGTCGACATTCTGCAGCACCTGCTGATCGGTTCGGAAGGCACCCTCGGCTTCGTCGCTTCGGCAACCTACCGCACCCTGCCGATTCTGAAGAACATTTCCACCGGCCTGCTCGTGTTCGACAACCTCATTGACGCGGCACGCTCCGTACCCGAACTGGTCGCCAACAAGCTCGCAACCGTCGAGCTGATGGACGCCACCAGTATTCGTGTGGCTCAGCGTACCGGCCAGGCTGCGGAGGCGCTCGCCGCCATTGACGTGAAGGACCACGCCGCTCTGCTGGTTGAGTTCCAGGGCAACTCCGAGCAGGAGCTGAGCGACCTTGCCGCCGCTGCGGCACCCATGTTTAAGAGCCTGCCGGTGGCCTCGCCGGTGTCGATGACCAGCAAGCTGTCTGAGCGTAACGCCCTGTGGGCGGCACGCCGCGGCCTGTACACCACCGTTGCGGGTAACCGCCCCTCCGGCACGAACGCCCTGCTGGAAGACGTGGTCGTGCCCGTCGAGGTTCTGGGCAACACCTGTAGCGACCTGACCAAGCTGTTCGACGCACACGGCTATAAGGATTCCGTGATTTTCGGTCACGCGAAGGACGGCAACATCCACTTCATGCTGAACGAGCAGTTCCGCGACCCGAAGCAGCTGGACCGCTACCGCGAGTTCACCGAAGAAATGGTTCAGCTGATTCTCGGTAACGAAGGCTCGCTGAAGGCTGAGCACGGTACCGGCCGCATCATGGCTCCGTTCGTAAGCCGCCAGTTCGGTGAGGAACTCTTCGACGTGATGCGCCAGATTAAGCGCCTCATTGACCCGAAGGGCTTCATGAACCCCGGCGTTCTGCTGGTTGAGCCGGACACCGACTACGTGACCGATCTGAAGGTCGCTGAGACCGTTGAGGAAGAAGTCGACCGCTGTGTGGAGTGCGGCTACTGTGAGCCGGTCTGCCCCTCCCGCAACCTGACCCTGACCCCGCGTAAGCGTATTGTGCTACGCCGTGAGATTGCCGCCGCCGAGTTGAACGGCGACCACGAGCTCGCCGAGCGCCTGCGCAAGGAGTACGAGTACTACGGCATTGAGACCTGCGCCGTGGACGGCATGTGCCAGACCCGCTGCCCCGTGAACATCAACACCGGTGACCTGATTCGCCGCCTGCGTTCTGAGAACCAGGACAAGCTGGCCGCTACCGGCTGGAAGATCGCCGCACAGCAGTGGGGCATCATGGATAAGGTCGCCGGTAAGTCCCTGACTGTGGCTAAGAAGCTGCCGTTCCCCGTGGTACACGGCACCACCGACATTGCCCGCAAGGTCATGGGTGACGACATGGTTCCTTCCTACAAGAAGGACCTGCCGGTTGGTGGCCCGGCACGTAAGCCGCACAAGGACGCAACCGCTGAGATTGTGTTCTTCCCCGCCTGCGTGAACTCCATGTTCGGCGGTGTGGACGGCGACGGCAAGCACGACCCGGTCAACGCAACCCAGGCGTTCATTCGCCTGTGTGAGCGTGCGGGCGTGAAGTACCGCATCCCGGACAATATTGGTGAGATGTGCTGCGCTACCCCGTGGAAGTCGAAGGGCTTCACCGACGGCTACTCGATCATGAGCGACCGCGTGCTGAAGTCCCTGTGGGAGGCTACTGACGGTGGCCGCCTGCCGGTCGTGTGTGACGCTTCGTCCTGTACCGAGGGCCTTGAAGTGATGCGCGAGAAGGTTATTAAGGCGCTTGAGCACAAGATCGTGAACGGCCTGAAGCCGGGCGAGCCGGACTTCTCGCGTCTGCGCATGTACGATGCGGTGCAGTTTGCCGCCGACAACATGCTGGACAAGCTGACCGTGTCTGCTCCCCTGCCGTCGGTTGCTCTGCACCCGACCTGCTCCATGACTCACCTGGGTACTCAGCCTGCGTTTGAGAAGATTGCGAACGCGATGAGTGACGACGTGTATGTGCCGAAGCACTGGGGTTGCTGTGGTTACGCGGGTGACCGCGGTATGCTGCACCCGGAGCTGACTGCGAGCGCTACGGAGGCGGAGGCTGCGGAGCTGAGCGAGCAGAAGCAGTTCGCCGCGTACATTTCGGCGAACCGCACCTGTGAGCAGGGCATGACGGAGGCGACCGGCCACACCTACCAGAACGTGCTGCAGTTGCTGGAACGCACCACCCGCTAAAAGGTTGAGCGCATAGCAACGGCATAAAGGTATAAAGAAGGGACCCGGCGGGCTATCTGAGTGATAGTCCGCCGGGTCCTTCTATTATCTCTACCATATATCAATTTTCATTCCTAAACTCCACGAATTGAAACAAAGGCAATTCGTCTCATGGTAATATTAGAATAAAATATATCCGCTAGACACTACAAGATATTACAGTCAATCACAATTATCCAAAGGAGGATTTAATATTTTGAAATTTGAACTTCTTGAAACTTTCAATAGGCTTAGTGAAGAAATTGAACTTCTTAAAACTTTCAATAGGCTTAGTGAAAAAAGAAAGGAATTGCTTATAGTAATTGGAATCTTACTGGCTATAACACTAACGGTATATCTCATCAATAAATTTTGGAGAAAAAATAAAACTTTATCTACAATATGTACCGCATCTTTTTTTATAGAGATATCTTTCGCCATACCGATTGCACTAAATCTAAGCTTTCAAAAAGATGGACCTGGACCAGTCATACTCCAATCATTTATCACTATAAGCGGTGGATTAGTCGTTCTGCTGGGCTATATAGAAAATCGCAGAAAAAACGATATTGACGAATCAAAAAACCTCGATGAAAAAATTCAAAGAATACAATCATCTCGATACGAAAAAAGCATAAAATCAATTGAACTCCTATCCGCCCAGGATACATTTTCTGCAATTTCCGCAGTCCACAACTTATGCAGACTAGCAGATGAATGGATTGATGAATGGATCAATACTCCAGGTGAAACCTATCGCAAAAGCGAACAAGAGGCTCAAGCAATTGTAAATGTATTGTGCACATATATCCGAGAATCGGGAAATTCGAATCATACAAACTACAAAGATGCAGTAGGTGAAACCATAATGAATGAAATATATAACAGGCTTGACAAATCGGATAATTCACATTCAATTTGGAGTGGTCTTGACTTTAATTTCAAAGGGGCTACTTTTACATTTCCCATTAAACTTAAAAAAATTGCTAGCGTTGAGGGTATGGATTTTAAAGGATGCACTTTTCATGAAGATTTAGAAATATCCCTATTGATCGAATATAAGGATAAAATGTATAAGACTAAACCAGGAAAAATCATCCTCGATGACTGTATTTTTAAAAAATCTGTCACCCTACAAGCTGTCCGCCCAGATAATTATTTCCCTCCTCAAAAACCCACCCCTCGGTGGAAAATATGGTCCAAGGATAAAAAACTTCCATACTATATCGAGATGTCAGAGATTAGTCTCCAAGATACTCAATTTACAAATAACTCCAATCTCACTATAAGAAGATTTTCAGGAGAAATTGAATCTAAGGATAAAGTGAACATAAATATTAATGGCATCTTGCCTAGTAAAACTTTATTTCATATCCTCTCTCACGCCAAAATTACTATTGATGAAAAG
>CALGXU010000208.1 GCA_937935205.1 uncultured Rothia sp. | reverse complement strand
ATACGGGTACGCGTGCCGCGCTGGACGAGCTGCTTGTGGCATTTGCTGAAGCACTTGCTGAAGCGCTCGCGGAGGAAGTAGCGGTAGCAGATGCCGAACTAGAGGCAGAGGGCGAAGCGGTCGCGGAAGGGGTGCGGGAGCCTACCTTAGCTTTTGCCTCTTCGCTCAGCGGACGAATATCGGAGGCGCATCCAGCCATGAGGGAAACCGCGCCACCGAGCAGTAGGGCGCGGCGGCTTACAAGGCGGGACGTAACGGAACGGGCACTCGAAGAGCGGTCGGATGAGAGCATCGGTGAACTCCTTGATCTTTTCCGAGGTGGGCTCGGGGCACCCGGCGGCGGGCGCATGGTTGTATGGCGTGTTGGGTGAGGTCGTGAAAGGGGCGAAAACTTCGGGCAAATGCCGCGGTTTCAGGCTCCGTTCCGGAAGTGACCTCGGGGGTACCTCACGCCGTGGGCGAGGGGTACTGGTGAACTCATCATTGAGACTGCTGTTCTCTCAGACTTGCTGTTCTGGGACTGCTGCGTTCACGCCCCCGGTGAGAGGGGAGATGCTATCGAATCATCATTGATGTGTTGCACGATTCATTTTAGACTATTTTGAGCTCAAAATGCACGAAAAAGCACCTTAGTAATCCCTGGGAGTCTATAGCTCATTCAAGATATCAATCACTGTAAAGTATTGCGACCACATCCTATTGACGGGGAGCTATGTGATGGAGAAGGGCGCCCAGTGAAGGGTGCGCACACATGCCAAATTAAGTGATTTCAGTCATATTTATGGCTTGAAAAAATAAAAGAGTCACACCTCAGTGCTCCCAAAAGATAGGGGAGGGGTGGGCCGCCTACTCAACTTTCTACTTGCGAAGAGGCCTTCAAAGCCTCAGAGAAAATACCCGATTCAATAAGGGAAAACCGGCTCGACCATCCCCAAATATGCACTCTATTCACCTGCTATGCATTGCTGAATAATCCAGAAAAACCGGTTCCCACACGGGGTGCCGAGGGGGAGAAAACTTGCAGGGGTGAATATCTAGTGGAATTACATGGGTGTTCACCCCATATCTTGTGGTTGCACTGGGGGTAATCCCGCAGGTTCCCCCGAGAAAATCGAAACCCACTTAAAGCAACACGCAAGGAATGTAAAAACATACATCCTTAAACACGCCCGAGCGCGGGGTGTCACAAGACCCCTTAAGCCCCCTACTCGCTCTAAATATCGCCGAACGAAGAACCATTCTGTTTTACGCCTCCAGCATTGGTGCATCAGAAAAGTGCTGTTCAAACCCACACCCCGCGGGGTTGCATACAGACACAAAAGCCACATAAACTATTAGTGTTTGCAACGACCCGGCCATCACCGGCGAGCAATTCGGAAGAACGGACCGCACCTGCGGGCACCCGCCAATCGCTGCGGCGAGGGTGTCTTAGCGGAAGAGATGTAGTCCCAGTAGAACCGGACGGTTAAGCCCGATATAGCTGTAATAAGCGACTGATACCCGCCCAACGCGCCGCTCTTCCGGTGGCTAGGCATCGCGGACACGCGACGCCACGTAGCCCCGGGAGGGTTCGGTGCGTTGAGCTGTTAAATCAGTAAGCAAGGTGGTACCGCGCCGCATCCTGCCCCCGGCACAGCCCGGATCAGTCAGCGATGCCCAGGCGTCCTTGCACCCGTCATGTCAATCCTCACCCGCTGAAACGGTGCGGACGACGAGTGCTACGTACCCTGTCGCCCCAACCTCTCAGCGTTGAGAACAACAGATAAGGGCGCACAAACACATGTCCCATGTATACCCCAAGGCGAGCGCCTTCGAAGCCGCAGGAAGCGGCGTCACCGCATCGCCCAAGTTCCCCGCACTTGAAGAAGCAGTCCTCGACTACTGGAAGAAGGACAACACCTTCGCAGCATCCGTCGAGAACCGCCCCGCAGGCGAAAACGGCGAAAACGAATTCGTCTTCTACGACGGCCCTCCCTTCGCCAACGGCCTGCCCCACTACGGCCACCTGCTCACCGGCTACGCCAAGGACCTCGTCGCACGCTACCAGACCCAGCGCGGCCACAAGGTCGAGCGTCGCTTCGGTTGGGACACCCACGGCCTGCCCGCAGAACTCGAGGCAATGAAGCAGCTTGGCATGACCGACAAGCGCGAAATCCTCGAAATGGGCATTGACAACTTCAACGACGCTGCCCGCGCATCCGTGCTCAAGTACACCAACGAGTGGGAAAAGTACGTCACCCGCCAGGCACGCTGGGTCGACTTCGAAAACGACTACAAGACCCTGAACGTCGAGTACATGGAGTCCGTCATCTGGGCGTTCAAGCGCCTCTACGACAAGGGCCTGACCTACCAGGGCTTCCGCGTGCTGCCCTACTGCTGGAAGGACGAGACCCCCCTCTCCAACCACGAGCTGCGCATGGACGACGACGTGTACAAGGACCGCCAGGACCAGACCGTCACCGTCGCATTCCGCCTCACCGCAGACACCGCCCTCGGTGCTGACGAGAAGGTCGCCGCAGAACTCGACGGCGTCGAAGCACTCGCATGGACCACCACCCCCTGGACCCTGCCCACCAACCAGGCGCTCGCCGTCGGACCCGAGATTGAATACTCCGTCGTACCCGGCGCAGGCAAGTTCGAGGGCCGCTCCTTCCTGATCGCTTCCGAGCTGCTCGGCTCCTACGCCAAGGACCTCGGCTACGAAGGCGACCAGCCCGAAAAGGACGCAGCCGCAGCCGTCACCGCACGCTACACCGGCTCCCAGCTCGAGCACGTGCGCTACACCCCGCTCTGGGACTACTTCGCAGACGCCGAAAAGTGGGGCACCGAAACCTCCTGGCAGATCCTGGTCGCTGATTACGTCTCCACCACCGACGGTACCGGTATCGTCCACCAGGCACCCGCCTACGGTGAAGACGACCAGAAGGTCTGTGAGGGCTACGGCATCCCCGTGATCCTCTCCCTCGACGAAGGCGCAAAGTTCCTGAACCTCTTCGCCGAGCCCACCGCCTCCGGCTCCACCGCC
Source organism: uncultured Rothia sp. (assembly GCA_937935205.1). Taxonomy (GTDB): domain Bacteria; phylum Actinomycetota; class Actinomycetes; order Actinomycetales; family Micrococcaceae; genus Rothia. The sequence continues at coordinate 394 of CALGXU010000208.1, read as the reverse complement.
CTGGCTGAGATTGCAGGCGTGCAGGCATTCGACGCGAACCGCACCATCATCAACGCCCTCAAGGCAGATGACGTGCTGATCCGCGAGAAGTCCTACGTGCACTCCTACCCGCACTGCTGGCGCTGCCGCACCCCGCTCATCTACCGTGCAATCACCTCCTGGTACGTGAAGGTCACCGACTTCAAGGACCGCATGTACGAGCTGAACAAGCAGATTAACTGGATCCCGGAAAACGTGAAGTACGGCCAGTTCGGCAAGTGGGTTGAAAACGCGCGCGACTGGTCCATCTCCCGTAACCGCTTCTGGGGCTCTCCGATCCCCGTGTGGGTTTCGGACGACCCGAACTACCCGCGCATGGACGTGTACGGCTCCCTCGAAGAGCTCAAGGCAGACT
>CALGXU010000207.1 GCA_937935205.1 uncultured Rothia sp. | reverse complement strand
GGCCGATCAGTGCCCAGATGCTTCGGCGGAAGGCGGCGAGCACATACTGCCACTTTAGTGAGACGAGGTGCCCAACCATGACAATCCTTCCGAGGAGGTGCGGCCGCCGACCAGCTGCACAAATCGTTCTTCAAGGCTCATGCCGGCGCGTACTTCGTCGACGGTTCCGGCGGCGAGAATACGGCCGGAGTCCATGACGGCTACGTGGTCGCACAGGCGCTGGACAAGGTCCATCACGTGCGAGGAGATAATGACAGTTCCGCCGGAGGCAACGAAGCCACGCAGAATGTCCTGAATATTGGCGGCAGAAACCGGGTCGACCGCCTCGAAAGGCTCGTCCAGAATCAGTACGGAGGGCGCGTGAACGAGAGCGGCGGCGAGCGCAATCTTCTTGGTCATACCGGCGGAGTAGTCGGCAACGGCACGGCCTGCAGCGTCGGTCAGGTCCATGGCCGCGAGCAGGTCTTTGACGCGGGAGGCGACGGTTTCCTTATCGATTCCGTGCAGGTAGCCGGAGTAGGTGATGAGCTGCTCACCGGTGAGCTTGTCGAAGAGGTGCACGCCGTCGGGCAGCACGCCCAGGTGTGCTTTGGCTTTGAGCGGGTCGGCCCACATGTCGATGCCGCGCACGTATGCGGTGCCTTCGTTGGGCTTGAGCATGCCGGTGACCATGGAGATGGTGGTGGTTTTACCGGCGCCGTTGCGGCCGACCAGCCCGTAGAACGATCCGGAGGGGATGTCGAGGTTGATGCGGTCAACGGCGACCTTCTGACCGAATGCCTTGGTGAGGCCGCGGATTTCGATGGCGGGGCGAGCGCCAGCTGCCGGTGCGGTCTGCGGGGTGATGGGTAGCTGAGGCGCTACCGACGCGGGAACTACGGCTTCAGGAGCAGCAGGCTCACGGTTTGCGGCTTCTGGGGTTACAGCCTGGGGTGCTGCCGCGGCGGGGACTGCCTCTATTGCGGTCTCTTGTACCGGGTTCTGCGGTGAACCTGGTTCTTGCGGATTCGGGTTCTGGGAAATGTGACTAGTGTTCATATTCTCACCCTATCACCCCCCGTTGAGGTCTAACAGGTTTGGCGGTAAAACCTGCAATATTACGTACTCACAATGCATAATATGGACATTCCGGAGTGCTATAGATGCCATCCAACCGCGCTATCAGACAGGTTGAGTCGATAAGCTCCCCCACCCTCAAAACCGTCAAAACCCGCGAACGCAGAACGGGCTACCGCCTACCCCACAGCCCGAGTGCGTAGGTAGACGATAGCCCGCCCGTATTCAAAACTCCAGATTCAAAATTCCAGGTTCAAAGTTTCAGCCGGTTAGTCCGGCTCATAACGCTTCCCGGAAGACAGCTTTTTAGAACAGCGCCATAGTCAGTGCCGCACGCGCCTTGACGGTGCGCGGGTCAGATGCACCCACCACGTCGAAGAGCTGCACGAGGCGCTCGCGCACGCGCCCCTTATCGTCGGGACCTACTGCGCTGAACAGGCGCAGCAGACGGTTGTATGCGTCCTCCACGTGGCCACCGACCAGGTCCAGGTCGGCTACGTTGAACGCGGCGTCGATGTTCATGGGATCTGCCGCGGCCGCCGCGCGTTCGGTCGCCATATCCAGGTCCTTCACGCGGGCGAGCAGTTCAACCTGTTCCAGGCCGAGCTTCGCTTCCTTATCGCCGGGGTTCTCGGTGATTGCCTTGCGGTATGCGGCGCGGGCACCCTCCAGGTCGCCGCGGTCGAGGGCGG
>CALGXU010000206.1 GCA_937935205.1 uncultured Rothia sp. | reverse complement strand
GGAGTCTCAGCAGTGGACTCTGCGGTGGCCTCGGCTGTCTGCTGGCCGTTCTGTTCCTCTTCACGAGGCGTACCGTTGCTGGGTTCCTCATCGCCGCGGCGTAGGGCGGCAACGAGTTCCTGGCGGGAGGTATAAGGAATAATCTCCTCGGGAGAATCGATATATCGGGGGAAATTCTCGTAGAGAATCTTCGCCGCGGCCTCAAAGAGCTTTTCTACAGTGGTGTTGGCGGCGGGTGCGCAGGGGCAGAGGAGCTCCTGGCGCTGCGCGTCATAGAGGGACCAGTGGGCGCATCGTTCGGTGGGAGGGAAGTAATCGAGCGTTCCCAAATCAGCAATATCGATGAGCGCACCTATCAGGGACTGCGGAATGGCTAGCTGTGCCATAGTGCTCCTTCGCGTTGTCTACTCTCCAACCTATGTGTGGAGGGTCCTCTTTCCATCCTAGGCGTTTTTTGGTGAGTGTGCCCCGGAGCACGTCATCTGGGAGCGTAAATCTGTGGATTCACAGGTTGAGGCGCACTTTTAGTGCAATTATCGGGCGCGGATGAGGCGGGTAGTGGAGCGTCTTTGCTGCACCGCTATATAGGTATCTCTTATATAGGTATCTCGATGCTCTGAGGTTTCTGCGCGCCGCCGTCTGTCGTAAACGCCGGGCCGTCTGCCGTGAATGCTGCACTATCTATCGTGGGCGGAGGGCTTGTGCTGTACCCGGTGCTTTCGGCGGGGCATTGTCTGAGCGTATTTCTGGGTGCACAAAAAATCCCCGGTTCCGAAGAACCGGGGATCGTTGGTGCGCCCGAAGGGATTCGAACCCCCAACCTTCTGATCCGTAGTCAGATGCTCTATCCGTTGAGCTACAGGCGCATGTTCCTCGCTTCGGATTTCTTCAACCCGTCGCGGCAACAGGTACTACTATACGGATGTACCCAAGGGCACGCAAGCCGAAAAACTCGAAATTTGCCCAAAATCCCCTCCAAAAGACTCTCGAATACCCCGTTTTGCCGCATGATTCCGGGGGTTTTGGTGTCGGAAAATTTTTTCAAAATATTTTCTCAGCACCCTAAAATCGGCGCCGCGGATCCCTGAAATCCCCGGAAGATCCCGCCATAAGTCCTAAAAATTCTTTGCAGAAATCTTCTCGCGCTCTAGGAATGTGATGCGCAAAACGTAAGAAATGGCGTTATAGAAGGCTCTACCGCGCATTAATGCGTTATTCTGTAAGCATCACGAGGAAGTGGAGACTGTCCAAGCGTGCATATTCGCGATTATTTGCACGCTTGTAGTGTTTAACTGCTTCTTTGTTACCGCAGACCTATCCGGATCAACGTAGTATCCGGGCCACCGATTGAAGGGGAAAACGTCAATGGCTGACACCTCAACTCGTACTCTCTCTGCCGAGCTCGAAAAGGAGCTGCAGAGCGCACCCACTACCCACCAGGGCCTTCTGGATTGGGTTCGCGAAGTTGCGGCCCTGACCCAGCCCGCACACATCTACTGGGTCGATGGCACCCAGGAAGAATACGACCGCCTGGCACAGGAACTGGTCGACGCTGGCACCTTTGTTCGCCTCAGCGATCACGAATTCCCGAACTCTTACGCAGCTTTCTCCGATCCCGACGACGTTGCACGCGTCGAGGAGCGCACCTTCATCTGCTCCGAGACTGAAGAAGGCGCAGGCCCGACCAACAACTGGCGCGACCCCGTCGAAATGAAGCAGACCCTGACCGGCCTGTTCGAGGGCTCTATGCGCGGCCGCACCATGTACGTTATTCCCTTCGTCATGGGCTCCCTGAAGGCTA
>CALGXU010000204.1 GCA_937935205.1 uncultured Rothia sp. | reverse complement strand
CGCCCGCCGGCGGCGTTGAGGGGCCGCCCGTTGCGTCCTGCGGATGCGTTGGCTCGCCAACTGGAGGGTCGTTGCGCGGGTGTGGCGATTGCTTACCTGGAGATCATGTCGGCTCGTCGTTCGCGTCAGCAGCTGGCGCAGTGGGTGTCGGCAGATTGTTTCCACCGTCTACTGCCGTTCTTCCCGAAGAACCCGCGTCAGGTGCGAAAGGAGATGCTGTTGACTCTTCCGCCGGTTCTGTTGCGGGTGCGAGCGCAGAGGGTGCACGAGGAGCTCTACGAAGCGGTGGCGCTACTGCGTTGTGCGGATAAGGTTCGCGTGGTGACCATGCAGATGCGCCTGATTCACGGTATGTGGCTGATTACCGCGATTGAGCAGCCGCAGAGCCGCGCGGACGAAGACTAAGGTTTCCCGTACACAACGCGTCCAGAGATACGCAGAGAGGGTGCGAATCCGGTATTGGATTCGCACCCTCTCTGTTGTGCTTCATGCTCTCAGCATTTCAAGCGTGCGGCGTTTCAGTTTTTACGCTGAGGCTAGCTCTCCTTCGAACGCTCCACGTGAACCTGCTCGTGGCCGTCCTCATCGGGGGCGGAGTACTGCAGGAACTTCGGGCGCGAAGGTTCAGCCAGGCGCACGGCAGAAGCCTGAGTACGCTGCTTGGACAGGTCCAGGTTGAACAGGTAGGTCACGGTCTCTTCACGGACCGCGCCGAGCATCGCCTGGTACATGTCGTAGCCTTCACGCTGGTACTCGACCAGCGGGTCGCGCTGAGCCATCGCACGCAGACCGATACCTTCCTTGAGGTATTCCATCTCGTACAGGTGCTCGGGCCAGCGCTCACCGATGACGGACAGCATGACGCGGCGTTCAATTTCGCGCATGCTCTCTTCGCCGACGCTCTTTTCACGCTCATCGTAGATGAGGTGTGCGTCCGCCAAAACTTCCTTCACGATCTGGTCGCGAGTGATCTTGGTGCGGTCGCCAGCGTCTTCAGCGAGGTCGTCCACGGTGATGGAAATGGGGTACACCTGCTTGAGTGCGCCCCAGAGCTCGTCGAAGTCCCAGTCCTCGGCGTGGCCTTCAGAGACGCGGGCGTCAATGATGGTGGTGAGCACCTCGTCCACGAAGCCGGAAATCTGTTCCTTCAGGTCGTCACCGTGCAGAATGCGGCCGCGGTCCTTGTAGATCGCTTCGCGCTGGCGGTTGAGCACGTCGTCATACTTGAGCACGTTCTTACGCTGCTCAGCGTTACGGCCCTCAACGTTTGCCTGTGCGGTGGCGATAGCGCGGCTAACGATCTTGGAATCCAGTGCGGAGTCCTCGGGGGCTGCCGCCATGAGGCGGGTTGCCATGCCGGTGTTGAACAGGCGCATCAGTTCGTCGGTCAGCGACAGGTAGAAGCGGGACTCGCCCGGGTCGCCCTGACGGCCGGAACGACCGCGCAGCTGGTTGTCGATACGGCGGGACTCGTGACGCTCAGTGCCGAGCACGTACAGGCCACCGAGCTTGGTGACTTCCTCGTGCTCTTCCTTAGCGGCGTCTTCGCAGGCCTTCAGGACCTCGGGCCAGCGTGCCTCGTACGCCTCGGAGTTGGTGTTCGGGTCCAGGCCGAGCTCACGCATCTTCTCGACGGCCTCAAATTCGGGGTTACCGCCGAGCATAATGTCGGTACCGCGACCAGCCATATTGGTTGCCACGGTGACGGCGCCCTTACGGCCCGCCTGCGCAACAATAGCTGCCTCACGCTCGTTGTTCTTTGCGTTCAGCACCTCGTGGCGCACGCCCGCCTTCGCCAGCTGGCGAGAAAGGTATTCGGAGTTCTCCACGCTTGCGGTACCCACCAGAATCGGCTGGCCCTTTTCGTGGCGTTCCTTAATGTCCTTGACGACCGCCTTGAACTTGGCGATTTCGTCGCGGTACACCTTATCGGGGTTGTCGATGCGCTGCACACCCTTGTTGGTGGGGATGGGCACCACGCCGAGCTCGTAGGTGTTCATGAACTCTGCCGCTTCGGTTTCCGCGGTACCGGTCATGCCAGCCAGCTTGTCGTACATGCGGAAGTAGTTCTGCAGGGTCACGGTCGCCATGGTCTGGTTCTCAGGCTTGATTTCGACGCCTTCCTTCGCCTCAATCGCCTGGTGGATGCCGTCGTTGTAGCGGCGGCCCGGCAGAATACGACCGGTGTGCTCGTCAACAATCAGGACTTCACCGTCAATGACCACGTAGTCCTTGTTATTGGTGAACAGCTCCTTCGCCTTAATGGAGTTGTTCAGGAAGCCAATGAGCGGGGTGTTCTTGGATTCGTAGAGGTTCTTCACGCCCAGGTGGTCTTCCACCTTGTCAATGCCGGATTCGAGGATGCCGACGGTGCGCTTCTTCTCGTCTACTTCGTAGTCTTCACCGCGCTTGAGCAGGGTCGCGGCAATGCGCGCGAACTCTGCATACCAGCGGTTTGCCTCACCGGCTGCGGGGCCGGAAATGATCAGAGGGGTACGCGCCTCATCGATCAGGATGGAGTCCACCTCATCGATAATGGCGAAGTTGTGGCCGCGCTGAACCTGCTCCTCCACGGTCCACGCCATGTTGTCACGCAGGTAGTCGAAGCCGAACTCGTTGTTCGTACCGTAGGTGATGTCTGCAGCGTACTGCTTACGACGCTCATCCGGCTCCATGGAGGAGAGAATCACGCCGCACTCCATGCCGAGGAAGCGGAACACACGACCCATGAGGTTTGCCTGGTACTCAGCCAGGTAGTCGTTCACGGTCACAATGTGCACGCCTTTGCCGCTCAGCGCGTTCAGGTATGCGGGCAGGGTCGCGACGAGGGTCTTACCCTCACCGGTCTTCATTTCGGCAATGTTGCCCAGGTGCAGTGCAGCGCCACCCATCACCTGCACGTCGTAGTGACGCTTGCCCAGGGTACGCTTGGACGCTTCGCGGACTACCGCGAAGGCCTCCGGCAGCAGAATATCGAGGGATTCGCCGTCCTTGACGCGCTCGCGGAACTTGTCGGTCTCTGCTCGCAGTTCCTCATCGGTCATAGATGCGAAGCTGTCCTCGAGCGAGTTCACCGCCTTGGTGTACGCTTCGAGCTGTCGCAGAACCCTCTTATCGCCGGTTCGGAGGATTTTCTCCAAGAAAGATGCCACTGAGCTTCTACTCCTTGCTTGTTTCGGTACCCTCACCAAGGGCGCGCGAAAGTGCGCGCGGTGAGGCCTTCCTACATATTGTATGGCAGAGCCGCCTAATTCGCCCGTCCGAGCTATTTTTTACGCTGTGCGCCCACGAGGTGACATTTGGTGACGCTCGAATCTTTCATCTTCCGCTTGAGGTGGAGCCGCCCATCCGGCTGAAGGAACGGGCGCGTAGGCTACAGGAACGGGCACGTAGAAGGCACAGAAAACCCGGGTACCTCAACAGCACGTAGAGTCACGTAGAGTACTGTCGGAGGCACCCGGGCCTTGAGCCTGCTTGCTGGCCTTAGAGCTCAGCAATCAGCAGGTACGTTAGTTTTACTCGTTGTCCAGGGTAATGATGCCGTAGCTCCAGCCCTTACGACGGTATGCCGCAGCCGGTGCGCCGGTCTCGCTGTCAATGTACAGGTAGAAGTCGTGGCCGACCAGTTCCATACGGTCAACAGCTTCTGCGGGAGTCAGACGCTCGCCCTTGAAGCTCTTGTGGCGAATCTCAATGGGAGATGCTGCCTCATCGGCGAGGGTGACCTCGCTGTTATCGAATGCTGCTTCTTCCACCGGAACATCCGGCAGCAGAATCTCGGTAATTGCTTCGGTGACCACGGGAATCGAGCCGGTAGCGTCCGCCACGGAGACGGGGTGCTTGCCACCGCGCTTGTGCAGCTTGCGGCGGTCACGTGCACGGCGCAGACGCTCCAGGAGCTTGCCGTAGGTTTCATCGAAGACCGCGAACTTGTCGTGACCCTGGGCTTCGGAACGGAGGACAGGGCCGGTACCAACAACGGTAATCTCAACGCGGATGGACTCGCCACCCAGGTGACCGTCCTTGCTGAACTTGACGTCAATGTCCTTCACGTTATCGCCGAGCTGAGCGAACTTCTGAACCTTCTCGCTCACGTACTCTTCCAGGCGTTCGGTGACCTTGATATTGCGGCCGTAGATGTTGACTTCCACGATCATTCCCTCCAGGTTGGGGGCTTATACCGCGTCCGGCTGGACCCGGTACGGGGGTTCGACTCCAATGCCGTTCCCTTGTATATATTCTAGTACGGAACATGGTTTATATCACTAGATATGACAAATATTTAGCCCAAATAATAGCTATTCGTCCGTCTGCGAACTTTATTCGCCAAAAATCGTGTATCTCTTGCAACTAACGACAAGAAACGCTACGTCTGAGCTTTTTTCGGTACCGCCGCCACGGCACACACGCCCAGCACCCGCGAACCTGACTCCTGCAGCACGCGCACCATCTCAGAGGCGGTCGCGCCGGTAGTCACCACATCATCACAAATAATGCTCACCCGACCCGCACACAGGGCAGGTTCCATGACGCGCAAGGCACCGTGCATCCGCTCGGCACGACCCACAGCACCCAGGCTCTTCTGCTCATTCTTTGCCTCAGAAGCGCCAAGAAGAGAAACGCCAACACGAGAGGATAAGGAGGCGCCGCTCCCCCGCTTCGTGCGAGGCGCATACCCGATGATGTCTACAGCGCGCACCCGCACCGATGCGGGCAGACGCTGATTGAGCTGACGCGCTGCTTCCTGCACCAGAAGATTCGCCGGCGCATAGCCGCGGCGGCGCACACTCTGCGCCGAGGACGGTGCCGGAACCAGCAGAACCTCAACCGGATCTGAAGATTCAGCCCCTGCTTGAAGCTCCTGCCGGTGAGTGCGAAGAAGCTCATACACGCTGCGCGCCATTCCCTCACCCAGCAGGGGCAACAAGTCAGTGCGGCCCGCATTCTTC
>CALGXU010000203.1 GCA_937935205.1 uncultured Rothia sp. | reverse complement strand
CCTATCGGGTTCTGCTGTGTGGCGGGTGGGTGGGAGGTTTCGTTTGTGTAAATTCTCGCGTGTGTGCTCTCGCGTGTGTAAATTCTCGCTTGTGTGCCGCGGTAGCTCAGATTCTGAGCGGTGCCTTTTCTGTGGGAGGTGGCCGCTCCCCCGTTTTTCTGCGGTGTGGGTTTTGTTCAGATGCCTATTCGACCCAGATACGATGCAGTTTCAAATACCTGGCAGATGACGGTTCGCGGGGCGTGTTCGGGGTCGCCTTGCGATAATGGGGGTATGCTACATTCCATTCTTCTCTCGACTGTGCAGTTTCCGCTGGCGCAGCTTCCGCTGGCGACCAGCATCGTTGCTGCCGACCCCACCGGTTTAGAGTGGCTGCTGCTCATTGCGGCGCCTGTTGTTTTCTGCATTGTTTACCTGGCGTGCATTATGGCGATTGCGGCGTTTGGTCCGCTGGTCATGAGGAACAACAAGTCTGGCGGCGCAACCTACCTGCTGGACCGCCCCTCCCGCGTGGCGTTTAGGACTCGCACCGTGGCGTTCTTTGCTGTGGTGGGTGCGTTTGTGGAGCTTCTTTGGCTCGGCTATACGGGTCGTGTGGGGTCGATTGCGGTCATTCCGATTCTGCTCTTCACGTGGTCGTGGAAGTTCGCGTTCTTCTTCCTTCCCTTGCAGCTGATTCGTGCCTGGTATGTGCACGCGACGCGCGGCAAGTATGATGCGCTGTCGGCTGAGGGTGCTCAGCGCCGTGAAAAGCTGAACCGTAAGAGCGCCTACGAGGTGTCAAAGATGATGCAGCGTGAGCCGCAGCAGTTCGCCATGAGCAAGGAGCTGCATAATCTGGCGCGCGGTCAGAAGATTGCGGGTGTGCGTCCGTTCCAGAACCTTGATGAGGCGGGTAAGAAGCGCCGCACGAACTATACGGTGGAGTTGGCTGTGGCGCTCATGCAGGCGCGTGCCATGAACCCCGGCAAGCTTCCTTCTGAGGCGTTCGGTGAGAGCATCCTGGGTATGGGTGCTGGCATTGCTTCTGATCGGGCGGTGGAGCAGACCTGGTTGACGCTGTGCACGGAGCGCGTCAACGCGCCGGATGCGCCGAATTACCCGGATTCGCTGTACCCGGTGGCGGCTCGTTTTTCGTTGTTTACCACGATGTCGCTGTTGCATCCGGTGATGGGTCGCCCCTATTCGCCGTTTACCGCGCCGGATGCGCGCCGTTTTGTTCCGCGTGATTTCTCGGCGGATACCGTGCTGTTGAAGACTGAGGAGCTGGGCAAGAAGGCTCTGGCGCAGAGCGCTATTTTCCGTCAGATTCATGAGCGTCTTTTGCCCCTACATCAGCAGCAGCCTCAGCTGGTGGACGGCCGCGCCCTGGCGTATTGCGGTGCCCTGCTGGTAAGCGTGGCGAAGGCGGAGGCGGAGAGCCAGCATCTGACGAGCCAGATTCTGGCGGCGGCAGCTTCGGAACGCGGCATCCTGCCCTATGGTTTGTTCTCGCAGATTTCTGAGGATTATCAGCGTGTTCAGCGTCTGCTGAATCTGATGGTGAAGGCGACCGCGGACATTGAGCGTTTTATCAACGCGGTGGAGGCGCTGGTACAGATGCATTCCGGTCCGGTTCAGCCATCCGGCATTGCGTACGAGAAGGCGCAGATGGAGTACATCGCTGCTCTTCTGGACGTTATTGTCTTCTCTTCGCACGCCCCGCTTGCCGGCTCTATTCAGGCGTCTTACGCCCTGCTGAAGGCAGACTATGAGGCGTTTACGTTCAACACCACCGATGAGTTGAGCCGCAGCTACTGGCTGCAGTACGCGAAGAACGCGGTGAGCGCCTGCGATACGGGTCTGTCTCAGGGTTATGAGGGTTTCTTCGATAACGATGCGGCGCTCCCTGCGTGGGAGTCCTACGCGGAGGACGTCGTGAAGGAAGTCTGCACCTATTCGATCATGCAGCTGTACTGGGATGCACTGGTGCAGCAGGCGCTCATTCAGCGCGATTTGCCGCGTGAGTTTAGTGATGCTTCCTCCGCTGTTCCGGAGCTGATGAATAAGAACGCTGCTGCATCGTTCCCGACCTACTACATCAACCTCATCTGGAACTAGGCATAGTTGTTCCCTCGTGGTGAGCGGTACGCCAGGTTGGAGCCGTACAGGGTTAGAATAGTCAGCATGACTACTGAGCGTTCTTCCGAGATCTCTTCGCCCTACGCGGCACAGCCTGCCGCTCCCTCCGCGGCTGCTCCCGCTTCTGCTAACGCGTCGAAGCCTTTTGACCTGGACACCGTCAAGAAGGTGCGTACCGTTCACCTGGCTCAGGCAAAGGCGACCGGGCAGAAGTTCTCCATGCTGACCTGCTACGACGCTCTGACGGCGCAGATTTTTGATCGCGCGGGCATCGACATGCTGCTGGTGGGCGATTCGGCGGCGAATGTGGTGCTCGGTTACGAGTCCACCCTGACCATTACCCTCGATGAAATAATTCCGCTGGTTGCGGCGGTTTCTCGCGGTGCTTCCCGCGCCATGGTGGTTGCCGATTTGCCGTTTGGTTCGTATGAGCAGTCCCCGCAGCAGGCGGTGGCGAGCGCTGTTCGCCTGATGAAGGAGGGCGGCGCGCACGCGGTCAAGATTGAGGCAGACGCGTCGATGGCCGAGTGGGTTCGTGCCCTGGTGCGTACCGGTATTCCGGTGGTGGCGCATGTTGGTTTCACCCCGCAGTCGGAGCATGCCCTGGGCGGTTTCCGTGTGCAGGGCCGCGGTGATGCGTCTGAGCGTGTTCGTGAGGATGCGGTGGCGCTGGCTGAGGCTGGTGCGTTCTGCGTGCTCATGGAGATGGTGACTACCCAGACTGCCCAGCTGGTGGATGATGCGATTGGTACTGTGCCGACTATCGGCATTGGTGCCTCGAATGTAACGACCGGTCAGGTGCTGGTGTGGCAGGACATGATGGGCGTTCGTGCCGGTCGCGTGCCGCGTTTTGTGAAGCAGTTTGCGCAGGTTGGCCAGGTCATGGAGGACGCAGCGCGTGCTTATCGTGAGCAGGTTCGTTCGGGTGAGTTCCCGGCGGCTGAGCACACTTTTGAGTAGGCTTTAGGCTGAGAAGAAAGCTTTACAAGCTCTAGAAGAAAGACCCCCGTATCCGGTGCTTCCGGGTGCGGGGGTCTTATGTGTCTCAAGATTTTGTGCCTATCGAGCGGCGTGCGCCTCGCACAAGGCTGATGGCATTGAGCAGGGCAGAGGGCGCTGGGTCTTTAGTTCCAGTCGCTGTCCTTGTCCCACGCTTCGTTGCGTTCGCGGGCGCGGTCCATGGCGTGTGCCGCCTCCTCGTAGGTTTTGAAGGGGCCCCACAGGGAGGTGACGGCGCTCTGCTGGCCGCGCTCAACCTCGCCGGTTTTGAGGTTGTACCAGTACTCTTCGGGGTGCGGGCTGGTGGCTTCGGTCGCGGAGTTCAGGGTCTTTTCGACCGCCGATTCGATGGCTTCGCTCAGGCGGTTTTTCTTCTCACTCATGGGTTCTCCTTCGACGGTGAGGGGCTGGTGCTTCTAGCTTCTCACGCGCAGGGGTTCGTGGCAACGAGGCGGGCGGGGCTTCTCACGGCGCTCCCCCTTTCCCAGGCCTGCTGCCCCAGCCGTCCGCCTTACCTTCCGCGCTGCCTTCCGCCCGCGCACTTTTACCGCTCGCGTGCATGAAATTTTATTCACAATCTGGGAAAAAGGTACGGCTTATGTATCCGCCGCTTTTTAGCGCCCCCGCAAGGGACACAACCCGCCCGCGCCCGGTAAGATGAAACTATGTCTTCAACCAAAACGAACACTTCGCATAATCTTCCCGCAGAGCCCGGTCGCGCACCCGTCGGTTGCCTGACCCCCGGTCGCGTCACCCCCATGCGCCCGGTCCCCTCGCACATTGTTCGCCCCGAGTACGTGGGTAAGCCCACCGCCAACGAGGGTAACGACTCGAACATGTACACCCCCGAGGAAGTTGAGCGGGTTCGCGCAGCCGGCAAGATCGCGGCAGGCGCCATCGTTGAAGCATCCAAGATTTGCGTGCCCGGCACCACCACCGACGAGATTGACGTGCTGGTCCACGAGTACATTTGCGACCACGGCGCGTACCCCTCCACCGTGGATTACCGCGGCTACCCCAAGTCCGTGTGCACCTCCCTGAACGAGGTCATCTGCCACGGCATCCCGGACTCCACCGTGCTGGAGGACGGCGACATCCTCAACCTGGACGTCACCGCATACCTGGACGGCATGCACGGCGACACCAACAAGACCCTGCTCATCGGCAACGTGGACGAAGAGTCCCGCCTGCTGGTCGAGCGCACCGAGGAGTCCCTAAACCGTGCGATTAAGGCCGTGAAGCCGGGCCGCCAGATCAACGTGATTGGTCGCGTCATTGAGAAGTACGCGGCACGTTTCGGTTACGGCGTGGTTCGCGACTACACCGGTCACGGTGTGGGTCGTGAGTTCCACTCGGGCCTCATCATCCCCCACTACGATGCGGCCCCCGCCTACGACACCGAGATTCGTGAGGGCATGATTTTCACCATCGAGCCCATGCTGACCCTCGGCACCATCGAATGGGACCTATGGGACGATGACTGGACCGTGGTCACCCGCGACCGCAAGCGCACCGCACAGTTCGAGCACACCCTCGTGGTGACCGCTGACGGTGCGGACATCCTCACCCTGCCCTAAAGCACAGACCTCTGGGTTTTCTGCTTGTAGAGATACGGCAGATACGAGCCCAGCACCTCACTTCTATATCAGTTCACCCACTAACAAACCCGCCCGCTCCCCCAGTTACACGGCAGTAGGCGGAACGAAAGAGAGAAAACCATGAGCGATTACGCAGAACCCGGCGTCATCACCGAACTGCCCGCCCCCACCCCCAAGGACCTGCAGATTGGTGTGGACATTGGAGGCACCGGCATTAAGGGCGGCATCGTCGACCTGCGCACCGGCAACCTCGTGTCCGACCGCTTCCGCATCGACACCCCCAAGCCCGCAACCCCCGCCGCTGTGGCTGAGGTTGTACGCCGCGTCGTCGACGAGCTGCAGGGCCGCGACCTGGCACCGGACCCCGAGTCCGCTGTCGGCATCGACTTCCCCGCAGTGGTGAAGAACGGCATGGTCTTCTCCGCAGCGAACGTGGACGATTCCTGGATTAACACCGACCTGGAGCAGGTCATGAGCGAGGCGCTGGACGGCCGCACCGTCTACGGCCTCAACGACGCTGACGCAGCAGGCCTGGCTGAGGCAACCTACGGTCAGGGCCGTAACCGTGACGGCCTGATTGCTGTCATCACCCTGGGCACCGGCATCGGCTCCGCCCTCATCAACGACGGTAAGCTGATCCCGAACACCGAGCTGGGCCACCTGGAGCTTGACGGCCACAACGCCGAGTCTCAGGCTTCCGCTCGTGCCCGCGAGGTGCACGAGCTGTCCTGGAAGAAGTACGGCAAGCGCCTGTACCGCTACTTCGAGCACGTTCAGATGCTCTTCTCCCCCGACCTGTTCATCATCGGCGGCGGCATCTCCAAGAACCCGGAGAAGTTCATGCCCTACTTTGAGGATCAGATTCGTACCCCCATGGTCATGGCTGCCCTGCGCAATAACGCCGGTATTGTGGGTGCGGCACTGTGGGCTGGCGGCATGCTGCCCGAGCGTAAGCGCCGCGGCGAAGCGTAAGATTTTCCTGCACCCGCTTTACCCGCGGCCGCGTCAGCGCCGCTGCGAAGCGTAAAGTGTAGCTACAGCTAAAGGGGCTGTTCCTGAGATAGTTATCTCGGGAACAGCCCCTTTCTGTATGCCGCCGCTCATGTAGCAGCGGCTGAGCTCATTAGCTACTGGGCTAAAAAGTTACTGCGCTAAAAGTTACTGGGCGATGCGGTCCTCACGCAGACGCGCAATCGCCTCCTCAAAGTCCTCAAGGTTCTCAAACGCCTGGTACACGCTCGCAAAACGCAGGTAGGCGACCGCGTCCAGCTTCGACAGCGGCTCCAGGATGGTCAGACCCACCTCGTGCGCGTTAATCTCCGCCAGACCGCGAGCACGAATCAGCTCCTCAACCTCCTGGGCGAGCTTCGCCAAATCATCCTCACCCACGGGGCGGCCCTGGCATGCCTTACGCACGCCGGCGGCGATCTTCGAACGGTCGAAGGGCTCGGTCACGCCGGAACGCTTAATCACCGAAATGGTGGTGGTTTCAACGGTCGTGAAGCGGCGAGCGCAGGAGGTGCACTGGCGGCGGCGGCGAATTGCGGCGCCGTCATCGGTGGTGCGGGAATCCACCACGCGCGAGTCGGTGTGCTTGCAATAGGGGCAGTACATTCATTTCTCCTTGGCTGGGCGCTAGCGCCCGCGTATACAGCGCTCAAGAATATTTATACCTATTCTACCGTGATATACAGATCGGAA
>CALGXU010000202.1 GCA_937935205.1 uncultured Rothia sp. | reverse complement strand
CCACCGGCGCGGCGGTGTCAGTAGGGGCTGTGTTAGTAGATGCAGTGTGAGTGGATACGGCTTCCGCCGCAGCCTCGGGAGCTCCTGATACTACGGAACCCTTGAGACTGCGGCGGGAGGAATCATTTAGCGGCGGGTTGCGCGGCGCATCAGCAGGGCAGAAACACCCAGGAAAATCGCCGCCCATGCTGCCAGGCTCACCACGGCGTACCAGAGCGGCTCGGTGACGAGCCCGTCCTCACCGCCCGAAATAATGGTCCGACCTGAGCTGAAGGGGTAGCGTGCAATCTCAGCGGCACCATACAGCGGGGTGAAGCGGGCGTAGTTCAGCAGGTCGGTGCTCAGCGGGGAGAACACGGTACCGAAGAAGCTCATAATCACCAGCAGACCGTTCGCAATGGACACGGCGTTCTCGTTACGAATCAGCAGACCCATCATGATGCCGTAGAAAGCGAACACCAGACCGCACAGCACCGTCAGGGCACCGGCGGCAAGCTGCTGGTTCACAGGGATCTCAACACCGGTAAACATGCCCACAATGTTCACCGCGATGACCGGCAGCGCAGAAATCACCAGGGCGGTCAGCGCCTTCGCGCCCAGGTACTTGCCGGTGGTCAGCGGGGTCAGCGCCAGCTGGCGGTTCCAGCCGCTCGACAGCTCGGTGACGGTGCTGCCGCTAATCGCCACGGTGTTCTGCACGGCACCGTACAGCGCCATGCCAATCATGACGTACGCTGCTACGTTGCCGTCGCCCATCGGCTGGGAGGAGTATTCCTGCATCGCGCCGAAGAGCAGGAAGAAGACGATGGGCAATGCAACGCCGAAGAAGAAACGGTCGGTCGAGAGGATAGAAGCGCGGATGTCGTAGAGTGCGTAGCGGAGCATGATGTTTTCCTTGAGGTGTGTAGCGGCGGTGCGGTGTTGAGGCGGCGTTTAGGCTTCGGACGACTTGGAGGCGGCGGCCTGCTCGGTCAGCAGGGTGAAGGACTCGTCCAGGGAGGGCTTGGTGACCTCCAGGTCGGTGATGCTGTAGTTGTTCAGCAGAGTGCGCAGTACCTGCTCAATCTCCAGCACGGAGATGCGGTGGCGGTACCCGCCGGACTCTTCGGTGACCTCAACCGGCACGTTCAGGTCGGTGATGGGTGCGGGGGCGAGGAAGCTGAGGTGGCGGTGGCCGGTCAGGGCGCGAATCTCGTCGGAGGAGCCGTCAGCGATGATGGAGCCGGATTCCATGAGCACGATGCGCTGGGCGAAGTTCTGTGCTTCTTCCAGGTAGTGCGTCGCAAAAAGAATGGTCGTTCCACGCTCGGCGATGGCTTCCATACGCTCCCAGAAGGTGCGGCGCGCATTCACGTCCATGCCGGCGGTCGGCTCGTCCAGGATCAGCAGTTCCGGCGAGTGCATGGTCGCCAGGGCGTAACGCAGACGCTGCTGCTGACCGCCCGAGCACTTGCCGACCTTACGCTTAGCGATATCGGTCAGGTCGGCGCCGGCGAGTACCTCATCCACGTCAATGGGCTTGGGGTACAGCGCCGCAATCATCTCGACCGTGGCGCGGATCGTCAGGTCCTTGAGCAGGCCACCGGTCTGCTGCACCGCACCGAGCAGACCGGCGCGTGCCGCCTCGGAGGCGTTGCGACCGAAGACGCTCAACTCGCCGCCGCTGGGCTGGGTCAGACCAAGAATCATGTCGATGAGGGTGGTCTTGCCTGCGCCGTTGGGGCCGAGCAGGGCGATGATTTCGCCGCGCTTGACGGTCAGGTCAATCGAGTCGACGGCGACCACGGTGCCTGCCGCACGGGTGGAGAAAACCTGGCGGAGGGAGCGGGCGGAAATAACGGTTTCTGCGGTGTTGTGCTTGCTGTTCTGAAGTGCTGCGGTGTTCATGTTTCTATTACACCGCCGGTTTCCGCACCGCTGCGGTACAGAGTGTCATGACCTGCCCATGACAAATGTCATGAGTTTAGAACATGCGAGCGGCGCGGCCGGTTACGCGAAGCGGGGGCTCCGTCCTCAAGGCGCCCCAGCGCCGCAGAGGGGGCACTC
>CALGXU010000200.1 GCA_937935205.1 uncultured Rothia sp. | reverse complement strand
TACAGCGGGTACACCGTATGGTGTGAGTGAATATACGCTCAGGGTGGACTCTGCTATGCAGAATCCACCCTGTCATTCCCTCATCGGGGGCGTTGTTAGCGTGCGTTGTTAGCGTGCGTTGTTAGCGTCGAATGCAGCTCGGACCGAAAATCGTCTTGATTTCACCGAAGAGGCTCGGGTTCGGTTCCACGCGCACACTCGGGTCCAGCAACACCAGCTGCTCCTTATCGCGGGTACGCACGAGCATGCGCACATCCGCGGTGCCCTTGTGGTCGCGCAGGGTCTCCTTCAACTCCTTCAGGTTCGCCTCGGTCACCAGGTATTCGGGGACCACAATGGTGATGGGGGCGGCGCGGCCGTCATCGCTGATTTCCAGGATCTGCAGTTCCTGCGCGCTCATGTTCACGCTGCCGTCGTCGCGGCGCTGCACGCGGCCACGAATCGAGCAGATGAGGTCGTCCGCCAGGGCGGCGCCCATCGTCTCGTAGGCGCGGGAGAAGAACATGACCGTAATGGTTGCGCCCGAGGGGTCTTCCAGCTCCACGGAGGCGTACTGGTTACCGCTGGACTTGGCGATACGGCGCGAAACGCCGGTGAGCATACCCGCAATGGTGACGGTTTCGCCGTCGCGCACGTGCGAGTCTTCTCCGATGATGTCGTGCACCGAATGGCTTGCGGCATCCGAGAGCGCACGCTCCAGGCCACGCAGCGGGTGGTCCGAAACGTACAGGCCCAGCATGTCGCGCTCAAAGTTCAGCTTCTCGCGGCGGTCCCATTCAGGAACATCAGGAATGGTCACGGTCAGCTCATCGCCCAGGGCGTCATCCATGCCGAGGGAACCGAAGAGGTCGAACTGACCCGCCGCCTCCTTACGCTTGACCGCCACGGCCGCGTCCACTGCCGCCTCGTGAATGAGGGACAGCGAACGGCGTGTGTGGCCCAGGTCGTCGAAAGCGCCCGCCTTAATGAGCGACTCGATGGTGCGCTTATTGCACACCTGCAGCGGCACCTTCTTCAGGAAGTCGTTGAAGGACTCGTAGCGGCCCTTCTCCTCGCGGGCGGCAATCATGCCTTCGACCACGTTCGCGCCCACGTTACGAATCGCGCCCATACCGAAGCGAATATCGTCACCGACAGGGGCGAAGGTCAGGGTGGACTCGTTCACGTCCGGTGCGAGCACGGTAATGCCCATGGCGCGGCACTCATTCAGGTACAGCGCGAGCTTGTCCTTGTTATCGCCCACGCTGGTCAGCAGCGCAGCCATGTACTCCTGCGGGTAATGCGCCTTCAGGTACGCCGTCCAGTAGGACACCAGACCGTACGCGGCCGTGTGCGCCTTGTTGAACGCGTAGTCAGAGAACGGCAGCAGAATATCCCAGAGCGCCTTAATAGCGCCCTCAGAGTAGCCGTTAGAAATCATGCCGTCGTGGAAGGTAGCGTACTGCTTATCCAGCTCCGCCTTCTTCTTCTTACCCATCGCACGGCGCAGCAGGTCTGCCTCACCCAGAGTGTAGTTCGCGACCTTCTGAGCAATCGCCATCACCTGCTCCTGATACACAATCAGGCCGTAGGTGGTGTCCAGAATATCCTTCAGCGGCTCTTCCAGCTCGGGGTGAATCGGCTCAATCTCCTGCTTACCGTTCTTACGCAGAGCGTAGTTGGTATGCGAGTTCGCGCCCATCGGGCCCGGACGGTACAGCGCAAGCACTGCCGAAATGTGCTCGAACTCCTCGGGCTCCATGAGCTTGAGCAGCGAGCGCATCGGGCCGCCATCGAGCTGGAACACGCCGAGGGTGTCGCCGCGCGCCAGCAGACGGTAGGATTCCGGGTCATCCAGCGAGAGGGACTCAAGGTCCAGGTCGATGCCTCGGTTAGCCTTAATGTTCTCCACAGCGTCAGAGATGATGGTGAGGTTACGCAGACCCAAGAAGTCCATCTTGATCAGGCCCAGGCCCTCACAGGTGGGGTAATCGAACTGGGTGATGACCTGGCCGTCAGCCTCGCGGCGCATCACGGGGATCACGTCGATGAGGTCCTTGCTGGACATAATCACGCCCGCAGCGTGCACGCCCCACTGACGCTTCAGACCCTCCAGGCCCTTCGCGGTCTCAAACACCTGGCCGTAAATCTTATCGACCGGGTCCTCGATGAGGGCACGCAAATCTGCCGCCTCGGCGTAACGCTTATCCTCTTCGTTGTACACGTTCGCCAGGGCGATATTCTTACCCATGACGTCCGGCGGCATCGCCTTGGTGAGGCGCTCGCCGACCGAGTACGGCTGATCCATCACGCGGGAGGCGTCCTTGAGCGCCTGCTTCGCCTTAATGGTGCCGAAGGTGACAATCTGTGCGACCTTCTCTTCACCGTACTTTTCGGTCACGTAGTCGATGACTTCGCCGCGGCGACGATCGTCAAAGTCCACATCGAAGTCGGGCATGGAGACGCGGTCGGGGTTGAGGAATCGCTCGAAAATCAGGTCGTGGTCGAGCGGGTTCAGGTCGGTAATACGCATCGCGTACGCGACCATGGAGCCTGCACCGGAACCACGGCCGGGGCCCACGCGAATACCGTTGCGCTTCGCCCAGTTGATAAAGTCGGCGACCACGAGGAAGTAGCCGGGGAAGCCCATGGAGGTAATAACCCCCACCTCGTACTCTGCCTGCTTGCGCACGGTGTCGGGAACGCCCTGCGGGAAGCGGTAGTGCAGGCCCTTCTCGACCTCCTTCACGAACCAAGATTCCTCGTTTTCGCCCTCGGGCACGGGGAAGTTCGGCATATAGTTTGCCTTGGTGTTGAACTCCACGTTGCAGCGTTCAGCGATTTCGAGGGTGTTCTCGCACGCGCCGGGAATGTCGCCGAACAGGGCGTACATTTCTTCTGCCGAGCGCAGGTAGAAGTTATCCGCGTCGAACTTGAAGCGCTTGGGGTCGGTGAGGGTCGAGCCGGACTGCACGCACAGCAGCGCCGCGTGGGCGGTGTGGTCTTCCTGGCGAGTGTAGTGCAGGTCGTTGGTGGCAACGAAGGGCAGGTTCAGCTTCTTGGCGAGGCGGTGCAAATCCTCCTGGACGTTGCGTTCAATGTCCAGGCCGTGGTCCATGACCTCGCAGTAGAAGTTGTCCTTACCGAAAATATCGCGGAATTCACTCGCCGCCTGGACTGCCTCATCGAACTGGCCCAGGCGCAGGCGCGTCTGAACCTCACCGGAGGGGCAGCCGGTGGTCGCAATCAGACCCTTCGAGTAGGTCTGCAGCACCTCACGGTCCATACGCGGCTTGTACAGCTGACCTTCCAGCGACGCAATCGAGGAGGCGCGGAACAGGTTGTGCATGCCCTCGGTGGTCTCAGCCCACATGGTCATGTGGGTGTACGCGCCACCACCGGAGACGTCGTCGCGGGAGCCGTCGCCCCAGCGCACACGCGAACGGTCGGTGCGGTGCGTGCCGGGGGTCAGGTACGCCTCCACACCAATAATGGGCTTGATGTCGTGCGCTTTAGCCTGGCGCCAGAAGTCGAAGGCACCAAAGAGGAAGCCGTGGTCACTGGTCGCCATGGACTTCATGCCGAGTTCTTTAGCGTGGGTGAACAGGTCACCCAGGCGCGCGGCACCGTCGAGCATGGAGTACTCGGTGTGCACGTGCAGGTGCGTAAATTCTTTGGTTGCCACGGGAATCTCCTGGAGGTGTGGATGGAGGATGGGCGGTGAATGTGAAGCTGTGTGCGGCGGTCCGCGGGCGGCTATAGCTAGCCGAGCTGTCTAGCCGAGCTGGACCGTGCCCTCGCGCAGAGCGGTCAGCGCGTAGGACAGGTCAAGCGGGTACTCGCTGGTGAAGGTCACGCGCTCGCCGGTGCCGGGGTGGTCGAAGCTGAGGCGGTGCGCGTGCAGCCACTGGCGGGTCAGACCCAGTTCGGCGCTAAAACGCGGGTCGGCGCCGTAGGTCAGGTCGCCGCAGCAGGGGTGGCGCAACGCTGAGAAGTGCACACGAATCTGGTGGGTGCGTCCGGTTTCCAGGTGCACCTCCACCAGCGATGCGGGGCCAAAGGCTTCGAGCACATCGTAGTGGGTGATGGAGTTGCGTCCGTCTTCGACCACGGCGAACTTCCATTCGTTGCCGGGGTGGCGGCCGATGGGTGCGTCAATGGTGCCGCGCAGCGGGTCGGGCAGGCCCTGCACGAGGGTGTGGTAGACCTTGTCCACGGTGCGTTCCTTGAAGGCTCGCTTGAGTTCGGTGTAGGCGCGTTCGCTGCGGGCGACGACCATCAGGCCGCTGGTGCCCACGTCCAGGCGGTGTACGATGCCCTGGCGTTCTGCCGCGCCGGAGGTCGCAACCGAAATGCCCTCGCCCATGAGCGCGGAGATGACGGTGGGGCCGTACCAGCCCGGTGAGGGGTGTGCCGCCACGCCTGCGGGCTTGTCCACCACCACGATGTCCTCGTCCAGGTGCACGATGCGGAAGCCGTCCACCTTCTCGGGGCGGATGTCCGCCAGATCGCGCGGTGCGGGTGCATCCACGACGACCTCATCGCCTGCGGAAAGCTTGTAGGACTTGCCGATTTTCACGGCCTTGCCGTTGTTGGTCACGCTCACGTGGCCGTCACGAATCCACCCGGAGGTGCGGGTACGCGGCGCGTCGAGGGCACCGGCGAGCGCGGCGTCCAGGCGCATACCGGCAAGCGCGCCTTCAACGGTGAATTCGGCGCGGATGCGTGCCGATTCTTCGGCGGCGTTGGTGGTTTCGCTCATGCGGCTCTCCTTCGGGTGGTGTTTGCTGTTGTCTGGGGTGTCTGTGTGTGAAAGTCTCTAGGGGTAATCGTCAGGGTGGCTACTTGGTGTTCTTGTCGTCAGCCGGGGTTTCGTCAGCGGGCGCCTGCACGCGGGTGCCGTTGAGGTTCAGGCCCTTGAAGTTCAGCAGCACAATGAACGCCATGCACACGCAGATTGCGGAGTCTGCAATATTGAAAATTGCGAAGTTCGGTACGGAAATAAAATCGACCACGTGACCGGAGCCGAAGCCGGGCTCACGGAAGAGACGGTCGAAAAGGTTGCCGCAGATACCGCCGAGCAGACCGCCCAGCGCGAGGGTCCAGGAGAGCGCGCGGGTGCGGCGCAGCAGGTAGAGCACCACGGATGCGGCGGCGACCATGACGAGGGTGAAGACCCAGGTGACATTCTCACCCATGCTGAATGCGGCGCCGGAGTTACGGATCGAGTACCACCACAGAAGCCCGTCAATGACGGTGATGCGCTCCCCCAACTGCATCTGGTTAACGACCAGGTATTTGGTGCCCTGATCAATAGCGAACACGACGGCGGCGAGCACGAGCGCGAGAATACCCGCGGAACGGCCAGAGAGGATGCGCACGCGGCGTCCAGCAGTTTTCTCGGCGGCGTTATCGGTTGCCTGTGCGACTGAGGATTCAGCAGTCTTGGGGGTGTTGGTCATAGCTCTCCTCTAGTCTGTGCCGGTTGTTGCGCCTACGGTGCAGCGGCCCTACGGCGCGGAGGCCCCATGGTGCGGAGACAGGGCGCGCTCGCGTTCGATAGTGCCCCTCTAGCTTAGCAAATCGGGGTAGTGCATCGAGTATTCGGCGGTGATTTGGTGGGTGCTCTCCCCCCGCTTTGCACGCTGGGTTCTTAGGCCGTGCCGGGCGGGTATGAGAATACCGCCCGGTTCTCTCGATCTTCCCCGGTGAATAGCGGTGGAAGAGAAAGAATCCGGGCGGCATACGCTTCAAACCGTCGTTAGCTGAGCGTCGTTAGCTCATTTAGGCACGCTGATTTATGCGGAAGCCTCGATGGACTTGAGGTTCTTCAGCTCCTGAACCTGTGCGTCCAGGTGCTGCAGCAACTTGGAGCGGTAGCGGCTCTCGAAGCCGCGCAGAGCCTCAACAGCAATCTCGAGTTCTTCCTTCTCATCGGTGAGGCGAGAGAGAACCTCTTCGCGCTGCTGCTGAGCTTCGCTCACCATAGCGTCTGCCTTCCTCTCTGCCTCTTCGAGCAGTTCAGCCTTAGCCTTCTCGCCCTGCGCCACGTAGTCGTCGTGAACCTTCTGTGCCATGGCGAGCAGCGCCGCCGCATCCTGAGGTGCAGCCGATGCCGCCGAGGATTGTGCGGGTGCTACAGCCGCTGCCGGGGAATCGGGGGCGTTTGCAGAGAGCTGCTCAACCTGACGCTCCAGGGCGTCACGCTCGGAGTAGAGTGCGCGCAGTTCGACAACGAGCTCGTCCAGGAAGTCGTCGACCTCGTTGCGGTCGTAACCGGACTCTTCGGTTACGATCTTGAAGCTCTTAGTGATCAGGTCTTCGGGGGTGATTGCCATGGGCTTCTCCTCTGGGTATCCCTACGGTGTTTGGTGGTGAAGATGAGTGCCGCGGATTCACCAGCCAGATAGGTCGTGACCCCCGATAATTCAGGGTCCCAATGGTTCAGGGCATGGCTATTCCGCAATGCAGTCGTTGGCACCAATTCTACTATTCTTTGGTTTCTGTGCCCGGTTATACGTCGGTTGAACCGTAAAATATTCGCTCTGCGCATGGGTGGGATTCACCACGTCTCATATCCGCCCTAGTCCCCGCTATCACCCTCGCATTTTCTGCCCTGCGGTGCATTTCGAGGTGGTTTTCGAGAAGGCATTTTGACGCTACCCCCGGCACTATACACAGGCAGAACGTAGGCACAGAACCCAGGCACAAAACGCAGGCGCAGAAAACCCCCGCTCTGCGCTCAACCCGTAAGCGGGTCAGGCAGGCGGGGGTCTGTCGTTTCTTATCTATCGTCTCTTATTCCCAAGCTGTCGCCTCTGAGCGAGGCAGTCGCCTACGAGAAGGCCGCGGTCAACCGCATCATGATGCTCAGCAGCAGAGACAGCAGAACAATCAGAATCAGGAAGCCGGTATCCAACGCAACGTTACCCACACGAACCGGCGGAATCAGGCGGCGCAGCTGGTTCATCGGCCAGTCAGTCACCGCGTACACGCCGCTGGCGAAGAGCAACACAATGCCCTTGGGACGCCACTCCGGTGCGAACATGCGCACCCAGTCAAAGAGCATGCGCAGCAACATCGCAATGTAGAGAACGTAGACAACGATCGTAATGAGGGCGAAAATATAACCCATCTATCAGTCCTTAGCCCTGGTCGAAGGGGAATTCGCCGTCGGTCTCAAAGCCGGCGGGAACCTCAGAGTTAGCCACGCCCAGAACCTCCAGGTTGGAGGGGGTCAGCAGGAACACCTTAGCGGTGACGCGCTCAATGCGGCCCTCCAGCGCGAATGCCAGACCGGATGCGAAGTCCACCAGGCGCTTTGCGTCTGCATCAGGCATTTCTTCCACGTTCATAATCACGGGGATGTTCTCGCGGAATGCCTCACCAATGATCTTTGCGTCATTGTAGGAGCGGGGGTGGATAGTGGTGATGCGACGCAATTCGTCCTCTTCTTCCTCGTAACCGTAGGTGTATCCGTTGGTTTCTTCGGGCTCGTAGCCCTGGTCGTAGTAGCCGTCGTTGGAGTACGTCTCGGCGTACTGCTCGGTGTATTCGGTGTTCGGCACCGGGGCGTCCTCCCAATGGTCTGCGGGTTCGCTCGCGGGCTCGTACCGGGGCTCATCGCCTCGGCGATCCTCGCGGGGTTCCTCCGCCTCGTCTGTGGTTTCGGGTGTGTACGGGTGTGCGACTGCGAGCGCACCGTGCTTGGATGCGGTGTGCTCCCCCAGCGAGCGGTCTCGCGCGGCGCGGTCGTCGGCTCGAGGCTCTTCGGCGCGGGCCTCTACACGGTGGGCCTCCGCGCGGTGGTGCTCCCCGCCGCGACCCGACTGCTCGTGGGAGCGGGGCTCCTCGGGCGCGG
>CALGXU010000199.1 GCA_937935205.1 uncultured Rothia sp. | reverse complement strand
TTGCGGAAGTGGCTCTGATTTTCGTATGTATGTGTGTGTGATGAGACTGGGGTTGGACCGAGAGGTCCAGCTCCAGTTTCTGTTTAATCTCTAGGGTGTGCAGCAAGGGTGGCTGTAGTGGTGTTGCGGCATGCTGTAATAAAGGGCAACCACACTTCTATATAACGTCACATTTCCTTTCTTGGGGTGGCGGGTCTAGAATTAGGGAAGATAAATTTTGCATATTAAATACAAGTATTAAGGAGTTGTCTTCCGTGTCTAAGACCCCTTCCGTTCCCGGTACCGACCGCCCCGCCGAAAAGGCGGCAGGTCACTGGCTTCTGGCTCAGCTGGGCAAGAAGGTTCTGCGCCCCGGCGGCCGCGAGACCACCAATTGGCTGTTGGCTCGTGCTCTGGGTGGCGACATTGACGTCGTGGAGTTTGCGCCGGGCCTGGGTATTACCGCCCTGGAGATTGTGAAGCGTTCCCCCAAGAGCTACACCGGTGTGGATCTTGATCCCAAGGCTGCTGAAATCGTGACCGAGCGTATCGGCGCATCGACTAAGCCGAACTACCGTGTGGTGAACGCTAGCGCCCAGGAGACCGGTCTGCCCGCAGAAAGCTACGACGCCGTGGTGGGCGAGGCGATGCTGACCATGCAGACCGATAAGCACAAGCTGGAGATTATGCGTGAGGCGGCTCGTCTGCTGCGTCCGGGCGGCTACTACGCTATTCACGAGATGTCGCTGGTTCCCGATTATCTGCGTCCTGAGCTGAAGGAAGAGATTCAGAAGGACCTGGCGCGCACGATCCGTGTGAATGCCCGCCCGCTGACTGTTGCCGAGTGGACTGCTCTGGCGGAAGAGGCTGGCTTTGAGGTGCTGGATGTGTACCAGACCGATATGGCTCTGCTGGAGCCGAAGCGTCTGCTGGCTGATGAGGGACCCGCAGGCGTTGCGAAGATTGCGTTCAATCTGGCGCGTAAGCCGCAGATTCGTGAGCGTGTGCTGGGTATGCGCGGTGTGTTCCGCCGCCACGCCGACCATATTGGCGCTATCGGCATGATTCTGCGCAAGAAGTAAGAGAATCTTATACAGCGAAACGGAGCCTTAGTATTCCTCGTTATACGGGGGAATACTGGGGCTCCGTTTTACACTGGTGGGGTTATGAGCCGCAGATTCGGCTCAGTCACGTGTGCGCCTGCCGGAGTTTGTTATGAGCCGTATTCTTTTCTCTCCCGAAAGCTTCAATATGGGTGAAACCACGCGCTGCATTGAGATAGCGCGTGCGGCTCGGGAGCGAGGTCATACGGTCTTGTTCCACGTGTATTCCCCTAAGTACATAGGCCTGCTGGAAAGCGCCGGGCTTCCTGTGCATCTTCGTGAGCCAATCATGAGCGATGCTGAGGCGGAGCAGATTATGGCGCTGGATCAGGGCAGGGGAGTTCGGCATCCTTTCACAACCGATATGGTGCGTCGGCGGGTCGCTGCTGAGCTCGCGGCTATTCGTGACTTTAACGCGGATGCTGTGGTGATTGGTTCTAACCTGACGATGTTGCTGTCTGCGCGCATTGCGGGTGTCCCTATTTTCTATGCGCGCCCGTACGCTTACTCCTCGACGTATTTTTCGAAGAAACCTGTAGGTGGCGAGCTTGCAGCGCCGGGGTGGTTGCGTGCGGTGGCGAGGGTGTTTTCGTATAAGCCGGCTTCTTTTACTCGTGTGGCACGTGAGTATGGGCTGAGGCTTCCTTACCGTACTGTGGATATGCTCAGCGCCGACGTGAATCTTATCTGTTCTCTGTTTACGCAGTTGCGCGGGGATTCTTTGGTAGAACCTGATGTTGGTGTGGGTCCTATTTATTACCGTGCGCCCGGTGAGTTGCCGCAGATTGTTCGCGAGCCCAGGGAACGACCACTGGTCTACGTGGGAATGGGCTCATCTGGCTCTGCAGATATTCTGGCGCAGGTGCTGCAACAGTTGTCAGCCGCTCCTGTGGATGTGCTGGTCGGCGGCGGGGTGCAGCTCTTGGACACCCGCCAGCTGGGTAACAACATCCATTTCGCCGGGACTATTCCAGCGCATCTGCTCGCCGGTCATATTGATGCCTCGATGACCCACGGCGGTGAGGGGACGGTACAGACGGCGTGCCTGGCGGGTGTGCCGTTTGCCGGTATTGCGATGCAGGCTGAGCAGAGCTGGAATATTGAGGAGTGCGTGCGCTACGGTAACGCCCTGCGCTTTACGAAGAATGATGTGCGCCGCGGTAATGTGCGCGATATTCTGGACCGTCTGCTCAGCGATGAGGGCATGCGCGCTAAGGCGCGGCAGCTGGGTGAGGCAATGCGCACTATGGATGGCGCGGCGCTCGCCGTTGAGAAGATTGAGGATTATCTGCGCGCTCCCCGTTAGGCGTGTATGTGTTTCGCGTGTGCCTTCGTGAGAAACTAGCATAGGACTTCTGCAGAAATTGTTTCTGGAACGTCGTAGATATCGGATTGAAACGCGAGGATAAGCATGTCTGAAACTGCCATTGATTATGGTTCCCGCACTATGCCTCATGATGATGTGGCTGAGCAGTCGGTGCTCGGTGGCATGCTGCTGTCGAAGGACGCTATTGCGGACGTGGTTGAGAGCCTGCGTGCGTCTGATTTCTATAAGCCGGCGCACGAGACGATTTATGAGGCGATTCTTTCTCTCTACGGTCACGGTAGCCCTGCGGATGCGATTACGGTTGCTGATGAGCTGAAGAAGCGCGGCGAGCTGACTCGTGTGGGCGGCGCGTCCTATATTCATACGCTGATTGCGTCGGTTCCGACTGCTGCTAACGCTCAGTATTACGCTGAGATTGTTAAGGAGCACGCGATTATGCGCCGCCTAATTGAGGCGGGTACGAAGATTGCTCAGCTGGGTTACGCCAATGAGACTGAGGTCGATACTTTGGTTGATCAGGCGCAGGCTGAGATTTATGCGGTGACTGACGGTAACGCGAAGGAAGACTATGTGTCTTTCTCGGAGGCGTTGGAGGAGACCATCAATGAGATTGATGCGAACTCGAACCGCCCCGATGGTGTGTATGGTGTGCCGACTGACTTTATTGAGTTTGATGAGCTGACCGGTGGTCTGCACGGTGGCCAGATGATTGTTATTGCGGCTCGTCCGGGTGTGGGTAAGTCGACTCTGGCTCTTGATATTGCTCGTTCTGCGGCTATTCATCATCAGATGACGACTGTGTTTTTCTCGCTGGAGATGAGTCGTACTGAGTTGGCGATGCGTGTTCTCTCTGCGGAGGGCAAGATTTCGATGGGTCGTCTGAAGAAGGGTGACCTGGATACTGAGGGCTGGACGAACCTGGCGACTTTGCAGGGCCGTATTGATTCTGCTCCTCTCTTTATTGATGATTCGCCGAATATGACGCTGATGGAGATTCGCGCGAAGTGCCGTCGCCTCAAGCAGCGTAATGATTTGAAGCTTGTGGTGCTGGACTACCTGCAGCTGATGAGTTCGGGCAAGAAGGTTGAGTCGCGTCAGCAGGAGGTTTCGGAGTTCTCTCGTAGCCTGAAGCTGTTGGCTAAGGAGCTGGATGTTCCGGTGATTGCGCTATCTCAGTTGAACCGTGGTTCGGAGCAGCGTACTGATAAGCGTCCGATGGTTTCGGATCTGCGTGAGTCGGGTTCTATTGAGCAGGATGCGGATATGGTGATTCTGCTGCATCGTGAGGATATGTATAACCCGGAGAGTGAACGTGTGGGTGAGGCGGACATGATTATTGCTAAGCACCGTGGTGGTCCGACTCGTACTATTCCGTTGGCGTTTAGCGGTAAGTACTCGCGCTTCAACAATATGGCGAATGAGGCACCTCCCCAGTACTAGGCGTTTCAGTGCTAAGCTTCAGCACTCTGTAGCTGCACCCCTCTTCTTCTGTTCCTTGCAGGATGGAAGGGGAGGGGCTTTTTCGCATCTATGGGTATGGGCGCCCCAGCATAGAGCAAGGAATCAAATGCAGGGCATAGGAATAGAGGCTACCGAGGGGACTCTAGAGGGGATTCTGTGAGGGTTTGAGTGGTTTCTTCTGCGTTTATAAGGTTTTTTGGAAGTTTTTTGAAGATTTTCTAGCACCCTTAAAACGTCCTGACTAGGCGTTTTGGTGTCTGGAGGGGTGTTTGAGACCTTTTCGAGGCCTTGTTTGTGGTCTACTTCACCCGTTTTCGGGTTGCATGGGTGTATAGGCGTCTGTATAGTTGTATGAGTCGCCGCGGCGAGGAGGAAAAAACGAAGAACTTCTTCGGTGTTTCTCCTAGTCAGAAGCGGTTGAACAACTTTCAATTGTATAGTGTTTTGGTTTCTTGCTTGAAGGGATTCCGGGTTGCCCAAGTGGTGATGTTGGAGGAGTTTAGGAAAGAAACTTTGTGGTGCGAATCACGGAAAACGGATTTGCATGGCAAACGAAACGCTGGTATAGTTGATTGAG
>CALGXU010000198.1 GCA_937935205.1 uncultured Rothia sp. | reverse complement strand
GAGCAGAACTATTTGTTATGGGGAGGATTTTTTCTTTAAGTACAGTAGTATTGTTAACGCTTGTGGAAACGGTGGAAAACCCCTTCCTTGCCTGCAATGACGCGGAAGTAGCCTGTGGACATTAAGTGGAAGAATCCATCCGGTGCTGAGGATGCATTGTGTATGGATATTTATGCATTTCCTCGATTCCACACCTTTTGAATATTCATGCACTTAACGTCCACACGAACGCATGAGTTAAAGCACAGCTTATCCACACCCCGAAAATCCAGTGTTGAGAGCCGCTAAAATCCTTGAACCCAGCGCGAAATCCCCACCCCGAAGCCTATAAAACACCTAGTCAAGGCGCAAATAAGCTACGGGACAGGGACAAAAGCACATCTAGCCGGCGGCGCGCTGCTCCTGGCGGATCAAATTCGTCAGCTCAGTCACCTGATTGAAAATCGTCTGACGCTCCGCCATCTGTGCGCTCACCTTACGCACCGCGTGCATCACCGTCGTATGGTCGCGGCCGCCCAAATCATTGCCAATACGCGGCAGAGACATCTCGGTCAGCTCACGCAGAAGATACATCGCCACCTGACGCGCATTCGTGAGTGTACGGGTGCGAGACTTCGACTGCATATCCTCAATGGACACATCAAAATACTTCGCCACCGTCGCCAAAACCAGCGCCGACGTAATCTCCGCACCACCGGTATCAGAGAGCAAATCCTTCAGATAGGTCTCAGCCTCAGCCAGGGTAATGGGCTCCGGCGGCTTCTTCATCGAGGCGGCAGCGCTCGCACGAATCAGAGCACCCTCCAACTCGCGAATATTGGCCGTGACATGGGAAGCAATGTATTCCATGACGTCATCGCGCACCGGCAAGATCTCGTTCTGAGCCTTCTTTCGCAGAATTGCGATACGGGTCTCCAGCTCCGGAGGCTGCACATCCACGTTCAGGCCCGAACCGAAACGCGAACGCATGCGCTCAGCAAAACCGGTCAGCTGCTTCGGCGGCAAATCAGAGGTAATCACGATCTGCTTCTGGTGGTTGTACAGAGCGTTGAACGTATGGAAGAACTCCTCCATCGTCGCCTCTTTACCCGCCAAAAACTGGATATCGTCAATCAGAAGAACATCAACATTGCGGTAAATCTGCTTGAACGAGGAACCCTCATCGTCACGAATCGAGTTAATGAAGTCATTCGTGAACTCCTCAGAATTCACGTAGCGCACCCGCAAATTCGGGTACAGATACTTGGTGTAGTGGCCGATCGCGTGCAGCAGGTGGGTCTTACCCAGACCCGAGCCGCCGTAGATGAACAGCGGGTTGTAGACAATGCCGGGCTGCTCCGCCACCGCGAATGCGCTCGCGTGCGCAAAGCGGTTGGACTGACCAATCACGAAGGTGTCGAAGGTGTAGTTCGGGTTCAGTCGGGCAGAGCTATCCCAAGTCGGCGCGTTTTCCGGGTCTTCATGCGGATGCACCTGCTGAGCCTGCGGTACCGCCGGGGCGTCCGGAACAAAAGTGGGCGCCGGGTATTCGTGAGACGCCGGCGCACCCACAGCAGGAGCCGCCGGAGCGGGCTGCTGCGCGGAGGGGAACCCGGCACGCTCCGCCTCCAAAGCCTGCAAGGAGGGGCGGGTGACCTGCTCATCGGCGGGCAGCTCGTAGTGGTCGGGTCCCGGATGCGGCTCCGTGTAGTACTCAAAAGCGCGCGAACCGGCGGGCGCCTCGGGATGCGCAGGAGCCGCCGCCACCGAAGGAGCGGGCTGGTGCTCAACAGGAACCTCACGCTCACCATGGAAAACGTCCTGACTTGCAGGTTCAACCGGAATCATCGACTCATTCACATCGAAAAGCGCAGTGGTCGACGGCCCGAAAGCCTCGTGCAGAGCCGCGCGGAACGAAGCACTAATCTGCTCCTCGAAGACCGCACGGGTGAGCTTATTCGGCACCTCAATGATGAGGCGAGAAGAACCCATTAGACCCTGAGGCTGCGCAAGATTCACGAAACCGCGCTGACGTGCCGTCACCGCAGGATCGGCGGCAAGAATGGAGAGCAGATGCGCCCAGCGCGCCTGAAGGGAGTCGGTCATGGAATTCTTTACTTTCACTCGATGTGAAGCGGTGGTGCAGTAAAGAAATCATGCCGGAAACCACCGCGAGGTCATTAAGATTCTACCCGCTTAATGCACAGGGGGAGAAAGTTATCCACAAGAGTTTTCCACACGGTGGAAAACTTGTAATTACAGAAGTGGATAAGC
>CALGXU010000197.1 GCA_937935205.1 uncultured Rothia sp. | reverse complement strand
CCGATCTTGACGGTCTCGCCCACCTCAAGCTCAATCAGGCCCTCAGTGCGCAGGTACTCCACGAACGCGCGCACACCGTTGCCGCACATTTCAGCGATAGAGCCGTCACCGTTGCGGTAGTCCATGAACCAGACAGCGTCCGGGTGCTCCTCGAGCAGCTTCTGACCCGCGCGGGAGGCGGTGCTACGGGCAGCACGAATGAAGCCGTCCGCACCAATGCCGAAGTGTCGGTCGCAGACGCGGGCTACCAGCTCGGGGGTGAGAGCAATTTCTGCGTTCTCGTCCGTCAGAAAGATGAAGTCGTTACCGGTGCCGTGACCCTTGGTGAGGGTCAGGCCTGCCAGCTCGCCCCAGATGGAAGGGTTCTCGCTCATATGCTGTCCTTAAGGTTGGTGACCTGTCCGTTTATGATTTTACCGCGCCGACCGGTTCGAAGGGGTATCTGTTCGGCGGCGGCTCGTTATTGTGGCTTATCGGGTGCTTTCGCGGATAATGGCTTCCGCTTCATCGGCAAGGGTGGGTGAGAGCGCATCCAGCCAGTGCACACGCGGGTCCGCACGGAACCAGGTCAGCTGGCGGCGCGCAAACTGGCGGGTGGCGATCGTCGTGTCCTCAATCGCCTGCTCCACGCTGTAGTCCGCATCCTCAAGGGCGCGGGCAAACTGCGCGTAACCAATCGCGCGGGAAGCGGTCTTACCCTCCTGCAACCCCTGCTCGTTCAGGGTGCGAATCTCATCGAGCAGCCCCTGCTCGTGCATCAGCTCCACGCGGCGGTGCAGACGCTCGTGCAGCAGGGCACGGTCCATATCCAAACCAATCTGAATACTCTCCGTCACGTACTCGCGCACCGGCATGAACGCCGAGAACGGGCGCCCCGTCACCTCGAACACCTCCAGGGCTCGGATGATGCGGCGCTCATCCTTCACACGCGCCGCCGACTCCGGGTCGACCTCAGCCAGGCGGGCGTGCAGAACACCAATACCCTCGGTACGTGCCTGCTCCTCCAGACGCTCACGCACCCGCGCATCCGTGCCGGGGAACTCCAACTTATCCAGGGCGGCACGCACATACAGGCCGGAACCACCCA
This sequence comes from uncultured Rothia sp., assembly GCA_937935205.1. Classification (GTDB taxonomy): domain Bacteria; phylum Actinomycetota; class Actinomycetes; order Actinomycetales; family Micrococcaceae; genus Rothia. The sequence goes on along the minus strand of CALGXU010000197.1, from coordinate 17,510 downwards.
CCAGAATCGGGTAGCGGCCACGGCCGCGAATCTGCTCAATCAGCTCACGGCTACGCTCCTGAAACTCCGCCACGGACGCTTCATCTCGCACGTCCATGATGTCCAGCAGGTGGTGCGGAACGCCGCGCATCTCCTCCGCGGTGACCTTCGCGGTACCAATATCCATACCCCGGTAGAACTGCATAGAATCGGCGTTAATACACTCACCGTTCAGGCGCAGAGCCAGCTCAATGGCGAGCGCGCTCTTACCGGTGCCGGTCGGGCCCACAATAGCGATAACGGGCAGAGTTTCGGAGATAGTCATGCGCCCCATTCTACCGGTTCCCTCACCCCCACTTGCGGTGGCGGCAAGAGCCCGAAGAACAGGGCGCACGATTCGTTATAGGTTTTAGGGGCGCAGACCGATGGTCGGCATGCCCAGACCCACCGGCGCACCGGGCACCTGGGTGGTGCCGGTACCGCAAGAGTCAGCCTGGGAGCGGTCCCACGCGTCACCGGCGCGGGTGCGGCGCAGCTGGTACTGCTCGGCGGTCGGGTCAGAAATCAGGTGGAAGGAACCAGCCTCGGTAATGGGCACGGTCACCATGTCGCCGGGGCGGGGAGTCTCGCAACCCTCGGGCACCGAGAAGTGCACGAGGCGCTGGTCCGGGCCGCGACCGGAGAGGCGGTGAGTCTGCTCAGCCTTACGACCGGCCTCCGCAACGACCATCAGCTCAACGGTCTTACCGAGCTGCTTGCGGTTCTCCTCGCCGGCGATGCGGTCCTGCAGGGCAATCAGACGCTCGTAGCGTTCCTGCACGACATCCTTCGGAATCTGGTTCTCCATGGTCGCCGCCGGAGTGCCGGGGCGGATCGAGTACTGGAAGGTGAACGCGGAGGAGAAACGAGCCTGCTCCACAACCTTCAGGGTGTCCTGGAAGTCCTCTTCAGTCTCGCCGGGGAAGCCCACAATGATATCGGTGGTAATCACGGCGTTCGGGATGCGCTCGCGCACCTTCTCCAGAATGTTCAGGAACTTCTTGGAACGGTAGGAGCGGCGCATGTCCTTGAGCACCTTGTCGGAGCCGGACTGCAGCGGCATGTGCAGCACGGGCATGACGTTCGGGGTCTCCGCCATCGCGTCAATCACGTCGTCGGTGAACATTGCCGGGTGCGGGGAGGTGAAGCGTACACGCTCCAGGCCCTCAATCTCGCCGCAGGCACGCAGCAGCTTGGAGAACGCCTGGCGGTCACCGAACTCCACGCCATAGGAGTTCACGTTCTGACCGAGCAGGGTCACCTCGATAGCGCCGTCATCGACCAGCGCCTGAACCTCGGCAAGGATGTCGCCGGGGCGGCGGTCCTTCTCCTTACCGCGCAGGGACGGCACGATGCAGAAGGTGCAGGTGTTGTTACAGCCCACCGAGATGGACACCCAGCCGGAGTACACGTGATCGCGCTTAGTGGGCAGGGTGGAGGGGAAAACTTCGAGGGATTCGAGCAGTTCGGCCTGCGCCTCGTGGTTGTGGCGGGCACGCTCCAGCAGGGTGGGGAGGGCACCAATGTTGTGGGTACCGAACACGACGTCCACCCAGGGTGCCTTCTCAATGATGGCGTCCTGGTCCTTCTGCGCCAGGCAGCCGCCCACAGCGATCTGCATGCCCTTGTGGGCGCGCTTGACCGGTGCCAGCTGACCGAGGTTGCCGTAGAGTCGGTTGGAAGCGTTTTCGCGGACCGCGCAGGTGTTGAAAACAACCAGGTCGGGCTGGGTGCCTTCCTCCGCGCGAACGTAGCCGTTAGCCTCCAGCAGGCCGGACATTCGTTCGGAGTCGTGCACGTTCATCTGGCAGCCGAAAGTGCGCACTTCGTAGGTGCGGGGGCTGGTTTCGGGGGTCTGGGCGGAATCGCTGAGGGTCGAAGTCATGCCCTATAGGGTATCCGATGGGGGATAATGGCTCTATGCAGGTTTCCCTTAGTAGTAACTTTCCGGCTCTGTCACCGAACGATTCTTCCGCTCCCGCCCCCGACGGGGAGCTTCTGAGCACCCTCATTGAGGAGGCGATTGCGGCCTACTCCCCCGTGCCGCCTCAGGCGAGCGCTGATTCTGCCTCGATGCGTCAGAACCTGATGCAGCTGCTTAGCTGGGCGCATTCTTTGGAGCAGGTGGCTGCCCGCGCGGTTGAGCGCGTGCAGATTCTGGGCACCGGCATGCGTTCGGTTGTGGTGCGTGTGGTGTATGAGCCTGCAGCCGAGCCGGCTGCGCCTTTGCCGACCTCGATTATTGTGAAGCGTTACCGCCGTAAGGATTCGACGGTGAACGCGGGCGGTTTCGGGTACCTGCGTGAGCGCTACGGTTTGGAGGCGCTGAACCTGCAGGTTCCGGGTCTGTTCCCGCAGCTCTACGGCGCGGATTCTGAGCTGCGTGTGCTGGCTCTGGAGGATGTGAGCACCGGAACCGTTGAGGGCGAGCAGTATTCGGTCGCCCACGCCCTATTGGAGGGCACCGAACAGCAGGCACTGGACGCACTGAACTACTACATTGAGGCGTACCGTTGCCTTGCCGCCAGCGGCATTATGGGTGATGCGGTGGAGGATTATCGTCTGAACCTGGCGCGTGCCGATCGCAAGGCGCAGTTCCCGGGCGCTATTGCCTCGCCGGGGTTGGCCGAGCGCGGTTTGAAGAAGCTGTACGGTGTGGCTGATGAGGCGCGCTCCCCCGAGCACGATGCTGACAGCCCGGCGTCCAGCTCTGCCGCGCATGAGGACGCGCCCGTTCTTCCCGCCGCGGTTGAGGAGCTGTCTTTCCGTTTCCGCCGCGTTCTGCAGCCTTTCTTTACCAAGCGTCCGCCGGTACCCGAGCAGTTCAAGCTCAACCGCGGCAAGGTGTATATGCTCTCTTCGGGCGATTTTTCGCCGCAGAACGTACTGATCGGTTCTGCGGACGGCGCGCATGTGCGCATGGTCGATGCGGAGGGCACCTGCCTGCACCACCGCGGCTTCCCCTTCGTTGAGGCGATGCTGGGCTTCCCCTCCTCGCCGGAGTACCCGCGCTACCTGGTGGACCGCAAGAAGGCGCTTCCGGCACTGTACTCTGCGCTGTTCGAGGACGCCCCGCTGGATGAGCACCTGGCGGAGGACCTTGCCGTGTGTGCGGCGGTGACCGTGTGCGCCCTGTTGGAGCTGTACTCTTCTTCAGCGCGTGCCGATTTGTTGCCTCGTATTCGCCGTGAGGGCGCGCAGCTGATGCGCCTACTCCTGGAAATCGCTGGTTCTCAGGATGCGACCCTCGCCGAGTTCGCGGACCGTCTGGGAGCGGACCGTCTAGGAGCGGTCAAGTAAACAGCAACGCCAACGGCAGATACAGCCTTTGACAAGGCGTTTTATAAAGATTAAAACGTAAGGGTGAACCCGCTACAGAGTGTGCCTGTAGCGGGCTCGCCCCCTTTAGTTATTTGGCGGAGGTTATTTGACGGAGCGTATCTGTTTGCCCTCTATCGGGGCCGCGAACTACCAGAGCCGCGAACTACCAGAGCTCGTCATCCGCACCGTAGGCGGCGAGTTCCTCACGAATCACCGACATCGACACCGAGGAGGAGTACCCGCGGCGAGCCAGCATCCCCAGCAGTCGGCGGGTCACCTTATCCTTTTCGGCGCGGTCGCTCAAATCCATGCCGGGGCGCAGCTTCTTACGCACCAGCTCAGCGGCGTCCTCACGTTCCTGCTCGTCGGTGCGCTGAGCCAGGGCGTTCTCCGCCTCTTCACCGCGCACCCCGCGTTCAGCGAGCTCACGGCGCAGCGCGGCACGGGAGAGCTTCTTGGTGCGGCTCTTCTGCGCCACGAACGTTTGGGCGTATTCGGCGTCGTCAATGAGTTTTGCCGCCTCGAACTTATCGAGCAGCGGCTCAATGAGCTCCGCGTCGAAGCCTTCTGCCTGCAGCTTCTTACGCAACTGGCCTCGGGTTTTTGCCGAGTACGCCAGCTGGTTGTACACGATGGTTTTAGCGCGCGTGTAGGGGTCGGTTTCTTCCGCAGCGCGGGCGGCACGTACCTTCTGCTTCCAGGAAGGCACGTTGCTTCCCCGCTGTGAGGTAGCATGTCCCATCTGAGAGGTGCCCGGCTGGGAGCCCCGAGCTCGAGAACCGCCCTTTGGGGAACCATTCGAGGCGGCACGGCGCTTTCCGGTACCGACACCCAGCGCCTCTTCCTCGGCGATACCGCGGATGAGTGCTTCTTCGGCAGGGGTGAGTTCTTCGTTCAAGCTGCTTCCCTCCCTGAATAGGTTGCCTCCCGAGCTGCGACCCGTGGGACTCTTGCGGGTTTCCTCATCGTCACTGCGAGCCCCGAAGGCGGGCGCGTAGGGTGAACGGCTCCGCATTTTCTCTTCCTGAGCCGCGCTCATGCGTCGGAACCCGCGCTTGTAGTCGGTGTTCTTGGAGGCACGCGAAGACTTGCGTTTCTTCTGCTTATCCCGCTGAGCTGCTTGCCTCTCGATCTCTTCCTTTTCTTCGGCGGTGAGCCCCGATCCGATGGAGGCGGCACCGGCTCGGCTCATGCGGCCAGCCGCCATGGGGCGCGGCTCGGCACCGCCGGGAGTAAAGGCACGAACGGGCGCTTCATCAATGGAGACGGCGGGCAGGTTCGGATCAACGAGCAGGCTACGGCGCGGCGATTCGCTGTCTTCCCCAGAGGCGGAAGGTACAGCGTCGGAGGGTACAGCCTGCAGCGGTAGCTCAGGTACGCGGAACTCCCCCGCGTAGTCGCCGCCGTTATCGCGGGCGATGCTTTCTTCAACGAAGCCGTGCGCGGCGGGGTGCCAGTCCGGGAACTCCTCAGCGGCTACCGAATCCGCGGTCCTGTTCCGTGCCCACTTTTTGGGTGCTTTTTCTGCGGCCGCTGGCTTCTCCGCTACCGCCTCTACGGACGCCGCTTCTGAGGGTGCCGCTTCGCCCGAGGGTACCCAATATTCCCCCGCGTACTCTGTTTCAGGGTGCAAAGGCTCTGCCGGATACGCATGTTCGTCCTCGTAGGGAGGCTCGTCAGGGTATGAGGGTTCGTCAGGGTATGGTGGCTCATCCTCATACGGGGGTTCTTCAACAGAAGGAGACGCAACAGCAGGAGGCGCCACCCAGCTGAGGGTGGGCTCCGCCAGGGCGGCAGGCGCCTCAAAATTGAGCGCCTCGAAGCCGCCCACCTCAACCGGCGGGGCGGTGGATTCAAACGAACCAATAGCTTCAAAGGAAACAATGGGCTCAAGGGAAACAGCCGCAGAGAAGGCAGGGTCCTGGAAGACTGAACCCTGCAGAGCTGAGGAACCGAAGTGCGGTTCGGTCGCATCCAGCGCCGCAAAACCGGCGTCGCCGTCACTCGCACTGTTGTGCTCGTGCTCTTCATGACCGTTCTGTTCCGTCATGCACTGTTCAGTCATGTGCTGTTCCGTCATGCTCAGTTCCTCCTCTCCCCTGTGTTGGCTCGCTTGATGAGTTGGCTCGCTTGATGACCCGTGCGCCGGGTTATACGGCGCTCCCCCATTGTAACGAGGCCTTGTCTCGGCACCCGCTGGTACTTCATGTAACGCGCTTTCCGTTAACGACAGATTGCCGTGCACCGTGCGGAATGCACAGCACACGGCAATCAGTCGTGGCGTTAGCAAGAAGCTACGCGGGCCGGATTAGAACTCCTCAGCCAGCTCGTCCAGCGGGTCGTTACCCTCGGACTCAGCGGCTGCCTGCTCGTCAGCTTCTTCCTCAACGATGCCCAGCTTCACCAGAACCTTGTACTGCAGTTCCTCGGTGAGCTCGGGGTTGTCCTTGAGCAGCTTACGAACGTTCTCGCGGCCCTGACCCAGCTGCTCACCGTCGTAGGTGAACCATGCGCCGGACTTCTTGACGATGTCGTTCTCCACCGCCAGGTCCAGGATGCCGCCCTCAACGGAGATGCCCTCACCGTAGAGGATGTCGAACTCAGCCTGCTTGAAGGGCGGAGCCATCTTGTTCTTCACGATCTTGGCGCGGGTGCGGTTACCGATCGGGTTAGCGCCGTCCTTGAGGGTCTCAATGCGGCGGATGTCGATACGGACCGAAGCGTAGAACTTCAGCGCCTTACCACCGGTGGTGGTTTCGGGGGAGCCGAAGAAGACGCCAATCTTCTCACGCAGCTGGTTGATAAAGATTGCGGTGGTGCCGGTTGCGGAGAGGCGGCCGGTAATCTTACGCAGAGCCTGGCTCATGAGGCGAGCCTGCAGACCCACGTGGGAGTCACCCATGTCGCCTTCAATTTCGGCGCGGGGTACCAGCGCGGCAACGGAGTCGACGACCACGATATCAACGGCGCCGGAACCAACCAGCATGTCCATGATTTCCAGCGCCTGCTCACCGGTGTCGGGCTGAGAGACCAGCAGCTGGTCGATGTCCACGCCCAGCTTAGCCGCGTAGATTGGGTCCAGTGCGTGCTCGGCGTCGATGAACGCTGCCACGCCGCCTGCCTTCTGAACGTTCGCTACAGCGTGCAGCGCAACGGTGGTCTTACCGGAGGACTCGGGACCGTAAATCTCGATGACGCGGCCGCGGGGCAGACCGCCAATACCCAGAGCGGCATCCAGGGCGATAGCGCCGGTGGAGATAACCTCGGTCTTGGTGATTTCCTTATCGCCCAGGCGCATGACCGCACCCTTGCCGTAGTTCTTGTCGATCTGTGCCATCACGGCTTCAAGTGCCTTGGCGCGACCCTCTTCGGGAACGCGAGCTACGCTCTGAGACTTGGTGTTCTTAGCCACGGTAGTACCTCGTTCTTTGTGTTGTCAGTGGTTGACGGGAGTAATGTTTCTTCGGAATCGGTGGGACTCGTAATCGAGACCTTGAAGGTTTTGGCCTACCGGTTCCTTCTGAGACTACTCTAGGGTCACAGCCTGACAGGATAAGGCCATTTTTTAAAATCTGTGGAAAACTTTGAAGATTTTTCCGAAAAATTCCTGATGTGGAAAAGTCTAGCACGAGTCGAACAAAATTACGACCCAGTTTCGAATAAATAGGATAGGATTTCGGCATATATTTTCGAAAAACCCCGAAATCTCGGCTAATTATTCGAAAATACCTCCTGTACAGCCCCTAGCACTCGAACAAACGGCAGGCCCCGCCCCTACGCTAGAAAACGCCAGACTCACCGATTAGCGCAACGGCTCCTTATCGGGACCCAAACGGCGCTCCTGCGGAATCTCCTGCTCCTCACAGATCGCAAGCCACACGTCCTTCGGGTTAACGCCCTGGTCCAGCGCCTCCGCAGCGGTCACATGGCCCAGCGACCCCAGCACCAAGTCACGCGCCAGCACCGGCGCATACCCGGCACCGAACTCATACTCCATGCACGCCCAAAATTCGCTCAGCTTCACAAGCACTCCTTACGCTTCACCGCTAGTTTGCTTCATAATTCGTCACATCACCCACATCGCCCGAGAATAGACCCGAGAATAAGCGATGCCGCGCACCCCACCTTACGGGGATGCACGGCATCGCTTCACGTTTAGTACGGCATGTGCCGCCTCGCGTTACTTCGAGAGAATGTAGTAATCGTTCTTGTACTGCTCAGACATCTCAGCCGGAACAGTATCCGGAATCTGAACGCCCTCGAGAACCGCCATACGGTCGGCAACCTCACGCAGCATCTGGGACATCGGAATGTCCAGAGCCTGGCAAATCCACGCCAGCAGTTCGGAGGAAGCTTCCTTCTGACCGCGCTCAACTTCGCTCAGGTAACCGAGGGAAACACGGGCACGCTGGGAAACCTCGCGCAGGGTGCGGCCCTGACGCTGGCGAACATCGCGAAGAACCTCACCGATTGCCTGTCGCAGGGGAATAACCTTAGCTTCCTCAACGACCGGGGCGACCTGTCGGGGGGTCTCCTCGATTTCCTTCCACTTAGTAATGCCATTAATCGATACGCGCTGCTTAGCCATGAGCTTCTATATCACTTTCCTGAGTAGGTATTCCCGACCTGCGGGACTGTACAGAGTTAAGCCTAACTGATTTTTGAGGCATGAGCTAGGGGCCTCGCCATTTTCGTTCTCTTCTTAAGACTTGTATCTATTCAAACAGGCGAACCTATGCCTTTATTCCTGCGGAGCTGAAAGAACCCTGTGAATATATTTGAGCCGTAAAACTTTTTCTCAGGTAGGCGCCGCCCAGTACAGCCCGGCACAGCCCAACCCAGTCCAGCCCTAGCACGCTACGCCAGCTCGTCCTTCAGACCCCCACCGGCGCCGCCGCGCACCGCACGCGCCAGCAAAGCAATCGCATCCGCGCTCGCCGCCGCGCGAATCTGCACCCGGTCCCCCGAATAGTGGCGCTCAAACACCTCAGAACCACCAGGGGAACACACGCCGATATAGACCGTACCCACCGGCTGACCGTCCGCAGGATCAGGACCGGCAACGCCCGTGGTCGACACCGCATAATCGGCACCGCACACACGCGCCGCACCGACCGCCATCTGCACCGCCACCGCAGGATGCACAGCACCCTCACGCGCCAGCAGCTGAGCGTCCACGCCCAGCACCTGAGCCTTCACCTCGTAGGCGTAGGAAATCACGCCGCCGCGGTAATACGCGGATGCGCCCGGCACCGTACAAATCGCGCCACCAACATCCCCGCCGGTCAGCGACTCAGCCGTCGCCACCTGCACCGGGCCCTGCTGGGAGGCACGCAGCCGTACCGCATCACGGAGCAGCAGCGCCGCCGCCTCCGGGGTACCGGAGAAAACCTCAGCGGAGGAAAGCGCAGTAGAGGAAAGCTCAGAGGACAGAGCATCTTCACGTATGAGGGGAACAACCATCATTCTCTCCTTTCAGCGGCGAACCGCCGCCCAAAACCTCACGCGGTACACAACGCACCGCAGGTACAGCGAAGGGGAGCAGCACACGCCACTCCCCTAGCCTCTAATGACCGCCGCTCTGGGAGGCCTGAGCCTGCAACCAGTTACGACGCAAAACATACGCATCACGCACATACACCAGGCCGGTCCACACGGTAATCGCGGTGACCGCGCCCATCAGAACCCAACCGGGAATCAGCCAGCCAAGACCCAACTGACCCAGCGGCAGAAGCATCAGCACCAGCGCCACCGTCTGCAGCACGGTCTTAATCTTGCCGCCCTTACTAGCGGCCATCACACCGTACTTAATGACGAACAGACGCATGATCGTAATGCCCCACTCGCGCAGCAGAATCACAATCGTGACCCACCACCACAGCTCGCCCAGCGCTGACAGCACAATGAACGCCGCACCGGTGAGGAACTTATCGGCAATCGGGTCAGCAATTTTACCGAAGCTCGTAATCAGGTTACGCGAGCGCGCCAGATAGCCGTCCGCCCAATCCGTGAGCATGGCAAGAATGAAAATAATCCACGCCAGCCAGCGGTGCGTCGAATCAGCGGCGCCAAAAGTACCGCCCGTCACCAGGGCAACAATGAAGAAAGGAACCGCAATAATACGCAGAACCGTCAACACATTCGGCACGTTCCAGTTCGAAGGCTTCGCTGTGCTGACCGCACCGGCGGGTGCGGAATTGCGAGCTTCACTCATAACGGCTCCTTACGGGTAGATGGCTTTCGACGGTGAGAGACCGCGTACGCACCGACACCTAAACGTATCGGGGATACGCAAACACCCCGTACCGTCCATTATACGTGTGCCGTAGCAGACATCACAGGGACTATACGGGGTGCATGTCGCACGCTCACTCAGCTGAGTGGACTCAGCCGAATGGATAGGGCGCTGAAGGACTAGCGGCCGGTCAGCTGCCAGGCGTCCTCCGAGCCCTCATCATCGGGCTCATCGAAATAGTTGGTGACCGCCTCGCCCGGGTCCACCGCGTTCGCGTACGGGTCGGCAGCCGGAGGCTCCTCACCGCGAATACGCGCCAGGGTCGCCTGCAGATCATCCGGGCGGATGAGCACCTCACGTGCCTTCGAGCCCTCCGAGGGGCCCACCACGCCCTGCGACTCCAGCAGGTCCATAATGCGGCCAGCCTTCGCGAAGCCCATGCGCAGCTTACGCTGCAGCATCGAGGTCGAGCCGAACTGGGTCGTAATCACAATCTCCGCCGCCTGCAGCAAATCGTCGAGGTCATCGCCGATTTCCTCATCAATCTGCTTCTTCGCGGCAGAGACCATCACGTCCTCACGGTAGATGGTCGGCGCCTGCTTCTTCACGTGCTCAACCACGGCGTGAATCTCAGACTCAGACACCCACGCGCCCTGAACACGCATCGGCTTCGAGGCACCCATCGGCAGGAAGAGCGCGTCACCCTGACCAATCAGCTTCTCGGCGCCGGGCTGATCCAGCACCACGCGAGAGTCAGTGACCGAGGAGGTCGCAAACGCCATGCGGGAGGGAACGTTCGCCTTAATCAGACCGGTCACCACGTCCACCGACGGACGCTGGGTAGCCAGCACCAGGTGGATACCGGCGGCGCGGGCCAGCTGCGTGATACGCACGATGGCCTCTTCCACGTCGCGCGGGGCGACCATCATCAGGTCGGCCAGCTCGTCCACGATTACCAACAGGTACGGGTACTCGTGAATCGTGCGCTTGCTGCCGGGCTCAGGCTGAACCTTGCCCTCGCGCACCGCCTTGTTGAAGTCGTCCACGTGCTTGTAGCCGTAGTGGGCGAGGTCGTCGTAGCGGGCGTCCATCTCGCGAACCACCCACTGCAGAGCCTCAGCAGCCTTCTTCGGGTTCGTGATGATGGGCGTAATCAGGTGCGGAATACCCTCGTAGGCGGTCAGCTCCACGCGCTTGGGGTCGACCATCACCAGGCGCACCTGGTCGGGAGTTGCGCGCATCAGAATCGAGGTAATCATCGAGTTCACGAACGAAGACTTACCGGCACCGGTCGCACCGGCGACCAGCATGTGCGGCATCTTCGCGAGGTTCGCCAGCACGAAGCCGCCCTCAACGTCCTTACCCACGCCCATGACCATCGGGTGGTGGTTCGCGTGGGCCTGCGGGGAGCGCAGCACGTCACCCAGGGCCACGGTCTCGCGGTCGGTATTCGGAATCTCAATGCCGATTGCGGACTTTCCGGGAATGGGCGAAAGGATGCGCACATCCGGGCTCGCCACAGCGTACGCAATGTTCTTGCTCAGCGCCGTCACGCGCTCCACCTTTGTGGCCGGTCCCAGTTCAATCTCATAACGGGTCACGGTCGGGCCGCGCGAGAAGCCGGTGACCTGCGCATCCACCTTGAACTGCTCCAGCACATTCGTCAGAGCCTCAACCACGTGCTCGTTGATCTCGGAGGATTCCTTCGCGGGAGGACCGGAAACCAGCATCTCCTCCGAGGGCAGCACATAGGTACCGCGGGAGGACTGAACAACCTGCTCGCCGCGCGCCCGCTCAGTGGTTGCCACCTGAGTGTTGTTCTGCAGCGGGCGGGATGCGCCAGCCTCGGGCGCTCGCGAAGCCGCGGGAGCCGCGTTCTTCGGGTGCGCACCCGGCGAGTGCATGCGGGTCGGAATCGGAGGCTGAGCCGCGGGCGCGGCAGGAGCCTGGGATGCGGAAGCCGGGGCAGTACCCTGCGCGGGGTTCACTACCTGGTGCGGCTTCGTCTGCGGTGCAGCTTGCTCAGAAGCGCCGAAACCGTCGTATGCTTCAACGTCAAAGAGGGGTTCCTCGCCCGGAATACGGTTCACGCGGCCGTTCGCCACGGCGGCGCGCTGCACCTGATCCAGGCGGGCTGCGGGTGCATCCGATGCCTCAACGTCGAAGAGGTCCGGGCTGCTCGAATAAGCACTGTTCTGTGCAGAAGTGCCCTGTGCAGAAGTGCCCTGCGCAGCCGGTGCCTGGTTGAGGCGACCGGGCAGGCGGGACAGACGGTTCGGCTTAGCCGCCGGGCGCGCCTGCTGAGCGGAATCCTGCGCAGAGTCCGCGGGCTGTACCGGTATCTGAGTGGTCTCCGGGTGAGTCTCATCCACCACGGCGCTCACGAATGCTTCATCACCGGCGTACTCGTCCAGGGAAGAATCGGTCGACGCAGCGGGAGCAAAGCCCAACCAACCGCGCAGACGAGCGAACAGGCCACCGGACTTCTGAGCCGAGCGCGCCGGCTTCTCGTCCTCGTACAGGTAGCTGCGGTCGTGCTCCTCGGCGTTCAGGTCCACGGTCTGAGTCGCATCCGAAGGGCTATCCTTCGCGGAGGTTCGAGTCGTGCCGTTCGGCTTCTCGCCCAACGCCAGACCGACCAGGTGCAGGGTACGCGGCACCACCTGACGAATCGGAGTGTTCGTCAGAACCATCAGACCGGCAATACCCAGCAGCAGGTGAATCAGAATCTCAAAGAACGCAATACCGCCGCTCACACGCACAATGGGGGTGCCCAGCAGCACGCCAACCACGCCACCGCCAGCCCAGACGGCGTCAAAACCATCCGCGAAGGTCGGGTGACCCGCATGGCGTGCAAAGAACAGGGAGGTCGCCACCAGCATGATAAAGGAGCCCAACGCCACCCGGTTATTACGTTTAATCAGGTCGGGTCCACGGAAAACACACCACGCCATGATGAAGCTAAGCACCGGAATCAGCAGGGCGCCCTGACCGAAAATACCGCCCAGCATAGTGTGCCAGGCCTCCAGGGGCGCACGCAACAAACCAAGGGAGGTGTGGGCACGCCAGTTGTACCACTCCACTCCGGCACTGATCAGGCCGAACAGCAGGATGGTGAGCGCGCCACCGTCACGGCGGTCTTCGGGTGCAAGATCGGTGCGCACCGCCCCAATGGAGCGGAAGAGCCCACCGATAGCGTGAGCGATGCTCAGCCAGACGGAGGAGATAGCGCCCGCTACAGGGTTCGCCGCGTTGGCACCGCGCTGGGCACCGCCTCGGGAGGTGGTGCGCTTGCGGGTGGTCTTCTTAGTGTTTGCTTTAGTAGAGGTCGTGTTACGACCCTTCGTGGTCCGTGGAGCCATACCTTTTAGGGTATCAACCTTCCCGTTAATGTACCGATTCTTTCGTTATCAGTGAGCTAAAAAGTGCGCCCCACCGGTGCCTATAAGGGCATTGCTAGGGCGCTGAGGAGGAGCTTCTCCCCTGCCGCGTTCGCTTTCGCGCAGCTTTCGGGCTACTTTCACGTAGCTTGCGCGCATACCTTCTGCAGATATACAGCAGGCGGGGCCGACACAGTGTATCGACCCCGCCTTATCGCTGGAACAGGCAGCTCGCCTCGCGTAGCGTGTTAGTTCTTCGCGTTAGTTCTTCGCGGCCTTCGAGGTGTTCTCAACAACCACGGGAACAATCATGGGCTTGCGGCGCAGACGGCGAGAAATCCAGGCACCGATGGTGCGGCGCACAATCTGCTGCAGCTGCTGCACGGTGTGCACCTTCTCGGGTGCGCGGTGCAGAGCATCCTCCAGAGCGGCGGTAATCTTCGGAACAATCTCGTCAAAGACCGAGTCGTCCTCAGCGATACCGCGAGCGTGAATATCCGGGCCGGTCACCACGCGCTTGGTCGCGCGGTCAATCGCGGTCACGATGGACACGAAGCCTTCCTCACCCAGGATGCGGCGGTCCTTCAGGTCGCTCTCGGTGACCTCACCGACGGAGCGGCCGTCGACGTACAGGTACTCGCAGGGGACCTCGCCCACCACGGATGCCACGCCATCGCGCAGATCCACGACGGTGCCGGACTCGCAGAGCAGCACGTTCTTCTTCGGAACGCCGGTCTCCATCGCCAGGTCACCGCTGGCAATCAGGTGGCGGACCTCGCCGTGAACCGGCACAACGTTCTTCGGCTTGAGAATGTTGTAGCAGTACAGCAGCTCACCCGCGGCAGCGTGACCGGAAACGTGAACCTTCGCGTTGCCCTTGTGTACCACGTTAGCGCCGAGCTTCATGAGGGCGTTAATAATGCGGAAGACACTGGTCTCGTTACCGGGAATCAGCGAGGATGCGAGCACCACGGTGTCGCCGGGCTCAATCTGAATCTTGTGGTCACCGTTCGCCATACGCGACAGTGCCGCCATCGGCTCGCCCTGCGAACCGGTGCACATCATCACGATCTGGTCGGGACGGTAGTCGTCAACCTTCTTCAGGTCCACCAGCACGTTGTCGGGAACCTTCAGGTAGCCCAGCTTCTCAGCAATGGTCATGTTACGCACCATGGAGCGGCCCACGAGCACGACCTTGCGGCCACGCTCAGCGGCTGCGTCCAGCACCTGCTGCACGCGGTGAACGTGCGAGGAGAAGGACGCCACGATGATGCGGCCGCTTGCGTCACGGAAAACGTTCGACAGCACCGGACCGATGTGCTTCTCGGTCGGGGTGAAGCCGGGAACCTCAGCGTTGGTGGAGTCCGGCAGGAACAGGTCCACGCCTTCCTCGCCCAGGCGAGCGAAGTGGCGCAGGTCGGTGATGCGGCCGTCCAGCGGCAGCTGGTCCATCTTGAAGTCACCGGTGTGCAGAACCTTGCCTGCCTTGGTGCGGATGTAGACAGCCAGCGCATCCGGAATCGAGTGGTTCACAGCAACGAACTCGCACTCAAACGGACCGAAACGCTCCACCTGGTGCTCCTTCACCGCGAGGGTGTAGGGCTTGATGCGGTGCTCGGCGAGCTTCGCCTCAACCAGTGCCAGGGTCAGTTCGGAACCGACCAGGGGGATGTCGGGGCGGCGGCGCAGCAGGTAGGGCACCGCGCCGATGTGGTCCTCGTGGCCGTGGGTCAGCACCATGGCGACCACGTCGTCCAGACGGTCGACAATGTAGCTGAAGTCGGGCAGGATCAGGTCCACGCCGGGCTGGGACTCTTCGGGGAAGAGCACGCCGCAGTCAACAATCAGCAGCTTGCCGTTGATTTCGTACACGGTCATGTTACGACCGACTTCGCCCAGGCCGCCCAGGGGCACCACGCGCAGGGTGTCCTTCTTCAGGCGGGGCGGGAGGGGAAGATTCGCTTCAAAGACGCTCATCGTGTGTCTCCTCTTTCTTCTATGTTTTCTTGTGATGTCTGTGATTCGTAGGCGACGCTTCGTACCGCAAGCGCTCCCGCCGGTTCGGCTCTCACATGCCGAGGAGGTGGGGGTGCTGCCGGTGCGTCCAAATCACCGAAAGTATTCAAAAGTATTTGGGGGCGTAGTGCGCGGGTGCCTCTACCTAAGCTGGGCCCCTGTCTGAGTGGTGGGCCGAATCATCGACGGTAAACCGCGGCAATACGCCAGAGCGGACCCCTCACCTAGTGTTAGGTGTGGAGTCCGCGTCCGTTGGCTACATAGCACACCCCGAAAGGCGGGGCGTACAGCAAGCCGAAGTCCTCTATATATACGCGCTCTGCACGATAAGTTGTGCAGGTTCTGCGTTAAAGTTTAGGCGTTCTTCAGGGTGTGAGCGATGCTCGAGGAGAGCAGGTCAGCTCGCATAGCCTGGGCAACCTCCGGTTCGGAGAGTACGTGCGGCAGGCGAACAACGGGCTCATCCAGCACACCCTGCCAGGAAAGAATCTCCTTGGCAGCAACGCAACCGGGGGCGCGGCCCATGGTTGCTCGGACAATCGGAGTCAGTTCCAGGTGAAGACGCTGAGCCTCCACCAGGTCCTGTGCAACGACAGCATCAATCAGGGCACGGAAGAGTGCGGGTGCCACGTGTGCGGTCACCGAGACGAGGCCGACGGCGCCCATTGCCATCCAGGGAAGGGTCAGTCCGTCGTCGCCGCTGTAGTAGTGCAGGTCGGTGGTTGCCATGACTTCGGTTGCGGCGCCGAAGTCTGCCTTGGCGTCTTTCACCGCTACAATACTATCAATTTCTGCAAGGCGGCGGTAGGTTTCGGGTGCGATGGGGATGCCCGCACGACCCGGAATATCGTAAAGCATGACGGGGGTCTCAGTTGCTTGAGCAACGGTCGCAAAATGAGCGTAGACACCCGGCTGAGTCGGCTTGTTGTAGTACGGGGTCACGACCAGCAGGCCGTCCACACCAATCTTTTCGGCGCGGTGCGCCAGCTCAATGGTATGCGCGGTATCGTTCGAACCAACACCGGCAATAATCTTCGCGCGAGAACCGACGGTGTCCTTCACAATCTGGAAGACGCGCTCGTTCTCATCATCGGTCATGGTGGAGTACTCACCGGTAGTACCGCAGACCACCAGGCCGTCGTGGCCGTTCTCCACAAGGTAGTTCGCCAGGTCTGCGACCTGCTTTTCGTCAACGGAACCGTCCTTCGCGAAGGGGGTCACCATTGCGGTCAGGAGGCGACCGAAGACGGGCTCAACAAAAGTACCGGGGTTCGAAAGGTTCTCAGACATATCTCCAGAGTACGCCCGAACTGCAGATTTTTGCTACAGAACGCATAAATTTTCATGCGTGTTCTATTATTCGGACTCTCTCAACCCTTCAAATAACCGGGGAAGTCCCTAGCGCATGCCCTTCGCCTGGCCGCCCGAACGCAATGCCCACGCGTTACGCATCGCCGCGCGGGCACGCTTGCGCTCGCCGCCCGCATCGTACATGCACGACAGGTTGAACCAGGCCTTCCAGTTATTCGGCTCCTGCTCCACCGCCGCCGCGAAGCTCTCAAACTCCACCGCCGCAGCCTCACGGTCCACACGGCCGGAGGGGGTGCGCGGCAGGGTATCCTCCGCCAACTCACCCGACGCCGCCAGCTCCTGAGCCATACGCTGAATACGAGCGCCGAAAAGCACCTCACGCACCAGCGCCCACGCACCCAGAATCGGCAGCAGAATCATGCCCGCACCAAGCACAATGCCGGCCACCGAACCGGAGGTGAGCATCACGAAGCCCTGCTGCGCAATATGCGCCAGGTACAGGGCCAACAGGGCACAGGTCAACGCCGCGAAGGTCTTACCCCAACCGCCAGCATCCACTGTCACAAAGACGGCGCTAAAAATCAGCACGCCCAAAATAGAGGCACGCACCGTCAGCGGCAGCGGCAGAATCAGCACAGTCAGCACCATCAGCACGCACGCGCAGATGCTCCACAGGCGCAGCGAAGTCCACCAGGGGCCACGAGCCTTAGAAGATGCCTGCACTTTCTCAGGCGAAGTCTGTTCAGACAATACTCTCTCCTAGGACAGATCCATGTAGGCGTCCAAGCCCACGCTCAAACCGGGATGCGCCGCCACCTCACGCACACCCAGCAGCACGCCGGGCATGAAGGAGGCACGGTCAAAGGAATCGTGACGGATCACCAGCTGCTGGCCGGGGTCACCCAGCAGAATCTCCTGGTGAGCCACCATACCGCGCAGACGCACCGCGTGCACGTGAATATCGTCAATCACGGCGCCGCGCGAGCCCAAAGGGTCAGAGGTGGTGGCGTCCGGGCTCGGGCCCACGCCAGCCTCCGCGCGGGCAGCTGCCACCTTGCGGGCGGTGTGCACAGCGGTACCGGAGGGGGCGTCCACCTTATTCGGGTGGTGAATCTCAATGATCTCTACCGACTCAAAGTAGCGAGCCGCCTTCGCCGCGAACTCGGTGGCGAGGATCGAACCAATCGCAAAGTTCGGGGCGATGAGCACACCCACCTCGGGGTGCTCTA
>CALGXU010000196.1 GCA_937935205.1 uncultured Rothia sp. | reverse complement strand
GGCTTGCTATGGTCAGTCGTCTGCAATAGCGGCAGAGAAAGGCAACCCCTTCATGAAGGACTCCATGAAGCACCAGTCCGGCTCACCTGTCGAGGTTGCAGGGAGTCTGATCGTCGTCTTGCGCATCCGGGCCATGTGCCACTTGTAGCCGTAGGTGAAGCGACCCTTTTCGTAGCGAACCATCGTCGCAATGAAGAGCAGCACCCACTTGTTCATCGGGGTTCTTGGGATGAGCACTTGGATGTCATCACATGCGAAGTATGACTCGTCCTGATAGAAAGCGAACCCCACGGAACCGTTGTATGGCACGGTGAGCGTTCCAGCTTCGAAGTTGGGCACGAGGTCGCAGTGGTCGGTGATGCCATTGCGCTTGTCGGATGCACCAATGAAGCGTGTAGACCCCGCAGTTCGGGCAGCTTTAGTGACGCGCTTTCCCTTCTTGACCTCGAAAAGCTCGTCGAGAGCGAAATCGGACCAAGTCGAGAGGTCGGGAAGCTGCACGTGGAAACCAACCGGAGCAGAAAGACCATCATGAGTTGGAGCCGTCATTGACGCGGCCCACTCAGGCATCTCATCTGGTACGAGCAACGACGCAAGCGTGCGGTTGGCTTGGCGCCCGTAGGAGAACCTGTGTCGGTTCTCCCAAATGCACCGGCACCACCACAACTTCTCTTCAAGACTCATCTTCGGATCGCGAGCCGTAAGAATCATGACATCGCGACCACAAACAAAGGGCTCAGGCTGGACGAACGATGAGAGGACGCCATTTCCTCCAAGAGCAACCGAAATCTCGCCAGCATTGGCAGGAGGCACGTCAGTTTCGACGCGGGCTGTCACACCGTTGTTCCGCATTGCGCGTGAGACGAAGTTGACGCCATCAGGAGCCGGAACTTGCTTGAGAGCATTGAGTTCGAGCGACTGTCCGTAACGAAGGTCGAAGATTGAGTCGAGGCGTTTCATTCACCATCACCACCCTCGTCAGCAGACGATGCACCACGGAGAGTGAAGAGAGCATAGTCGAGGAGGACCTGGCGGAAGTCATCCTCGGTGATCTTCGAGTAGTCGGTCTCCATGTATGCCTCAGCAACCCATTCGTCCTCGGGTCCGACCTTCTGCATGACAGACTCACCGGGGACGACTTCTCGATTACGGAAGGACTCGACCCAGCGATCTCGAATCTCGGGCCAGACGTGATTACGGTCGATACGTCCGAGATTCTTGACCTTGACAAAGCCGTCCTCTCGCCAGTACCCGAACCAGGTCTTACGGTCAGATTTGGCATGGGGTACCCCTGCTGTGAAGACCATGATGCAGGTGACGACACCGACGGGATAGAAGACCTCTGGCGGCATGGACATGACGGCTTCAAGGGTATGGCGCTTGAGGAGATTACGCTTGTCGTCGCTCGGTGCCGTGGCACAGGAGATTGGCACGATAGCGATTCCAGTTGCGCCTGGCTGTAGACAGTCAAGCATATGAGCGACGAACTTGAGTTCCGAAAGGTCTTCCTTGCTCTTGGCATAGGGAGGATTGACGAAACCAACGGTTGCCTTATGTCCTCGCACACCACGGGTGATAGCAGTATCGAAGCAAGAACCCTGGTAAAGGTTCGCCTTGCCATCACCGCGCAGAATCATGTTCGACGCTGCGAGAGCGTACATGCTCGGACTCTGTTCAACTCCGACGAGCTGATGCTTCTTGATGTGGTCGATTTCTGCCTGAGTAGTGGTCGAACGGATCATCTGATTCATGGCGGAGATGAGGAACCCACCGGTACCGGCACAGGGATCGAGAACGGTCACGTCCTTGTCGACGTTGGCGAGAAGACTGAACAGCTCAGTGATGTGCTTGGGGGTGAGGACGATTCCAAGCCCCTTGCCATCGCCACCCGTGTACTTGAGAAACTCGCCGTAGAAGGCACCAACGACATCGAAGTCGTGGTAGATGGTCATGAACGGCATGACCTGCTCAGCCAGCATGGTGATAATCTCATTGAGAAGACCCTTCGGATAGGCTTTCGTTGCCTTGGAGAGTTCAGGGTGAACCTGAATGCCAGAGAAGGGCTGAGTCATGTTCGTGACCTTGGCGTTGGGAATCTTCGCACGCTCGATCACCTTCTTGATTGACTGCATCCAGAAGTCAGGCAGTTCCTTCGCGCTCGACTCACCGTAGGTTTTTGCGAAGAAGGGATCGTTGAGGGCTATGAGAGTACCCGCCACAGCAAGAGGCTTCTCCTTCTCCTCCAACTCAGCCTCGTCACGCATGAAGGCGTGCATTTCCTGCGAAAACGCAATGAGATCATCGGTACGCCTACGCTGGACAAGCGGATCGAACGAAGCAGCACGGATGAGGTCATCCATCGGAACGAGATCGACAATCTCCGCACCAGACGGCGACAAGAGAGGCTTAGCTTCAATCTGCCCTTTCGGCGTCACAAAGAAGGACCATCGGCTTGAACTCTGGGTGCCAGATACCGCAATGGAGATAACTGTGTAGAGCGGAGAGAGGAAACGCGCGTAATGAAGGACGCCATCCACTGCGTAATCACGCGGGTTCGAGAGATCTGATGACTCGTGACGCCGCACCTCCGCCTTGCACTCAACAATGACAACCATGTCAGGGGTGCTGGGAGCTGTGATGATGTACTCGGGATAACCCGCTCCACCGCGACCTTGCTTGGAAGCCCTCTGAAGCGCCTTGCGGATTGCAGCGATGTTTGACTGCTGCTTCTCAACGACGACTGCATCTTCATCGTTATAGAATCCGAGAGCCCTCAGTCCTTCATCAACCATGTCCTCTGTGATGCGCTCATTCGCCATACTGTCTGCCCTGCTCACTTACTTGTCCACTATCGCTCGATTTCGGACACGACGCTTGGGAGTCATTCTTAGGGTTGCAAGAGCCCAGCAAAGTGTTCCAGAAACAGTGTCCGTTATTTCAAACGTACCAAAACACATGAACTAACGGAAGCGGACACAGCGACGAAGAGAGCAGGACGAAAGACAAGACCCCGGTCACCACATGGTGATCGGGGTCTAGCCTCACAACGATCTGTAGATGAAGACGCCGCCGTCAGGGGCATCCGCGACGATGTAGTCGAACTTGAGGTCATGAGTCCACGCTTCCCAGTTGAAGTAGCGCTGCGCTTCCTCAGGCCATCCGTCAATTAAGCCGATATCCTCAGCCAGCTGGGTAGCGTAGTCAGCGAACGACTCCCAGCAACCACAATATCTCTCCTCGAAGTCGGAGACGCTCGGTAGATCATCACCTTCCGCTATGTAGCAACCTGTTTCTACCCATGTGAGCAGGGCAGGCCACTGCTCTTCTCCGACTTCATCGAAAGCCTCACCCCAAAGCTGCGCGGTATCGGGCGACATTTCACCTGTTCCGCGAGGGAACCCCTCGTGATCAAAGATCCATAGCTCGTCGTGATATGTGGGACCAAGGTGTAGGTCTTCAGGTGTCACCTCACCGGCTTCTTCTGCCGGGAACCATCTCCCGTTGAGTATGCCTTCGTTATAGCAGGCTAGACAGCCGATCCAGACCGACGGACGAACAGTAGTTTGAGTAATCATTCCAACCTCCCGAGTAGGTGGAGGTGAGGCCTGGCAGTCCAGCTCGGGTAAGGACGCACACAGGCGACCTCACCTCCAACGAGTGGCTCGGGGTCGCTTTGCGACCTTCTCAGGGAATGAGCGGGAGGAGGACCTTGATCGCTCAGGGGGATGATCTTTATCGCCCTTGCATGTTCTCGTGGAGGGGATATGGAGGGTGAGGAGGCCCTCCCCGGCAGCGCGGGTTGTAACGCTAGTTGTAACGCTTGTAACGCCTGTGTAACGCCTATTTTTCGTCATGCGTTACGCTCTAAACGTTGGTATATCAAGCAAAACTATATGTTGTAACGCTTGTAACGCTTCTTTTCTATAAATTACGCGCGGAAAAAATATATCCCCCCCTCATTCACCGTGTTGTTATATATAGAAAAGTTTTCGGTTTTAGGCGTTACAAGCGTTACAAGGTCAGCTTTTCGTTGAGATACGAGGCGAAACGCTGTAACGCTTGTGCATTTTTAGGCGTTACACAAGCGTTACAAACCCCGATTAAGCGTTACAAACCCCCCACCTCCACTCCTTCCCTGAGAACATACGGAGGGTGAGGATGGTCTTACGCCCCGCAGGGGCGTTGATTGATAGTCCTCGATGTTGGGTGATAGTCCCCCCTCCCCCACCTCGACGACGGGCCTGAGTTTGGCTGAAAGGTAGGGAATAACATAGGGATTCGGTCTCGTCAGGGCAAAACAAAACCCGGTATCTCAGCGACTTTTCGTTGAGATACCGGGTTTTTCTGGTTGCGGGGACAGGATTTGAACCTGCGACCTCCGGGTTATGAGCCCGGCGAGCTACCGAACTGCTCCACCCCGCGGCGACTCATACAACTATACAGACCCCAAACCGGGCATGCAAGCCAAAAACGCGATTTGTAACCAAGCACACAAAAATAGGGGCTGTTGGGTAGAAAGCAGTTGGGTAGAAAGCAGTTGGGTAGGAATAGGGGCTACGGGGCAGTGCCAGGGGTAGAACATACAGGAACGGGGTGGAAGTGAATCACTTCCACCCCGTTCCCGCAGAGATGTTCCCGCAGAGACCGCTAGAGCTAGTCGGTAGGAGCCGTATCCAGTGCAGGCCCCGGATCTAGAGCGAGGACGCTAGACCCGTGAGCATCCGGTATGGGCTACTCCCCCGCTGTCTCTTAGGCTTAGCCTCTTAGTCTTAGCGAGAAGCCGAGGCGCTGGCGCTGGGCTTCGCGCTTGCGGGGGCGCTTGCAGAAGCCGCGGCACTGGGAGCTGCAGAGGCGCTCGGAGCCGCAGAGGCACTGGGCGCTGCCGAAGCCTTAGCGGAAGCCGCGCTCTGCGCCTCCTCAGCCTCCAGAGCCTTCTTCACGGCTGCTTCCAGACGCTTCTGAGCCTCACCGTAGGCAGCCCAGTCGCCCTTCTTCATTGCCGCATCAGCATCGGTCATCGCCTTCGAGGCATCCGTCAGAGCCTGCTTCAGCTCCGAAGACTGCGAAGCCGACGAACCGCCGGTCGAAGCCCCCGAAGAACCAGAAGTACCAGAGGAGCCAGAAGCGGAAGCCGAGGGGCTAGCCGCCGAGCCGTCCAGCTTCGCACCCGAAGAGCCACCGAACACCTGGTTCAGCGCCTCCTCCAGAGTCGGAGCGAAACCGACCTTATCGCCGAAGCTCACCAGCACACGCTGCAGACGCGGGTACTTAGCGTCACCGCTCGACTGCACGTACACCGGCTGAACGTACAGCATGCCGCCGCCCACCGGCAGAGTCAGCATATTGCCGTTAATAACCTCAGACGAACCGCGGCGCAGCAGGTTCAGCTGGTTCGACACCTCAGCATCAGAGTTGAAAATATTCTGAGCCTGGCCCGGGCCGGGAACCACCGAAGAACGCGGCAACTCCAGCAGACGCAGCTTGCCGTAATCGGGGCTACGCTCGCCGTCCTTACCGGTACCAGCATCACCATTAGCCGCAAGGAAGCCGTACATCACGTTACGAGAGTTCGAATCGCTCTGCTGAGGAATGAACGTGGTCGTCAACGAGAAGTGCGCACGAGAATCACCGGGCATCTGCAGGGACAGGTAGTAGGGCGAAATCGGCTGGTTACGATCATTGGTCGGATCATTCGGAATCGACCAGACATCGTCACCGGCGTAGAAGCTATTCGCGTTGGTCACGTGGTACTTATTCAGCATGGTGCGCTGAATATTGAACATGTCAGTCGGGTAACGCACGTGGCTCATCAGCGAAGCATTCATCTCACGGTAGCTCTTCACCGTGCCAGGGAAAACGCCCTGCCACGCCTTCAGCACCGGATCCTCCTCATCCCACGCGTACAGGGTCACCGAACCGTCATACGCATCCACGGTAGCCTTCACCGAGTTACGGATGTAGTTCACCGAGTTAGAACGCTGAGCACCCGCAGCGGTTGCCGCATCCTGGGAGCTACCCTGCGCGTAGGGGAACTGATCGCTCGTGGTGTAAGCGTCCACAATCCACTGCACGCGGTTATTCACAATCGCCGGGTACGGCTTAGAATCCACGCTCAGGTACGGCGCCACCTTACGCACACGATCCAGCGGGTTGCGTTCGTACAGAATCTGCGAACCCTCACGCACTGCGTCCGAAAGCAGAATGTCAGAGGACTGGAACTTAATCGCATACGAGATACGGGCCAGCATCGAATCAACGCGAGGACCACCATAACCGGCGAAAGTGTACTTCGCGTCGGAGGAGTTGGTCTCCTCAGCAGAAAGCGGACGATCCAGCTCCAGGGTGTCGCCCTTACCGCCCACAATCGAATACTCCGGCGAGCTCATACCAAAGTAAATACGCGGCTCGTAATCCTCGCTCAGGGTACCGGTCGCCTTAATGCCGGACTGCAAGAACTTCGGGTTACCCGCAGAATCCACCTGGTTACCGTACGCGGCAATCACACCGTAACCGTGGGTGTACACCACGTGGCGGTTATACCAAGAATCACCGCTCGTCTGCGCCGGGTTCAGCTCACGAGCCGCCAGCACCGTATCCTGCGTGGTGTTACCCACCGCGTAGCGGTCCACCGACAGCTGCGAATCAAAACGGTAGTACGGACGGAACTGCTGCATCTGCGCAAACGCCGAGGACACAACATTCGGATCCAACAGACGAATATTCGCAATGGTCGCACTCGAAGAGCTCAACGCACCGGCACGAGTATCAATCGTCGCGTCATACGGGGTGGTCTCAATCTTGTCCAGACCGTACGCGTAACGGGTCGCATCAATATTGCGCTGAATGAACTTCGACTGTGCACCCTGCTCATTCGGAACCACCTGGAAACGCTGAACAATCCACGGGTACAGGCCACCAGCAACCAGAGCGACAATCACCAGCATCGCGGTGCTAATCAGCGGCAAACGCCAACGATTCATCGAAGCCGCCACTACGAACATAACAGCCACCAGCAGCGCAGAAATCGCCAAAATAGCGTTCACCGGAATCGACGAGTTCACGTCCGTGTACATTGCGCCAGCCCAGCGCCCCACCTGCTGCTGAGTCGACGAATAACGATCCAGCCAGAAGCTCACCGCACGAGTCAGCAAGAACGCAGCCACCACAATCGCAGCGTGACGACGGAACGCCGCGGTGGTGCTCACACCGCCCGGCTGAACCTTAATACCGCCGTAGAAGTAGTGCATGAACACGCCCGCAAGCGCCGACAGCACCACAGCGGAGGTCAGCAGAGTCACCACCATGCGGAAGAATGGCAATGCGAACAGGAAGAACCCGTAATCCAGACCGAACTCCGGGTCAGTCTTACCGAAGGACTGCTGGTTGAAGAACAGCGCGACGGTGCTCCACTGAGTCATCGTCGCCGAAGCAATGAACAGGCCCAACAGCAGCGGAACCGCAATCAGCAGAACCTTACGTGCCTTATCCACGCTCTCGCGGTAGCGGCGCATACTCTCCTCAGCACGCTGCTGACCAAACACGTCACGCAGCATCTGCTCGGCAGCATCCGTACCGCTCGTCGGCACGCTCTGATTCGGGTTCGGCGCCTCCTGCTGCTTCTTCTCGGACGCCGGCACAACATCAGCATGACGGACCGCGTACGACATTGAAGCCCACAGCGGCACAGAAACCACCACGGCAGCCACCACAAACACGGCCGCCTTCAACAAAATCTGGGTAGTGAACACGGAGCTATAACCCAGCTGATCAAACCACAGCCAGTCCGTGTACACCTGGGACGCACCCACAAAAGCAGCAATGAGCACCGCCACCACAGCAATCGTCACCCGCAAGGGGCCACGGCGCTTAGGCGTTGACTTCTTCGGCTTGGGATGCGCAGTGCTATTGGTCGACTCAGACACAATTCCTCGCTCATCATACGTTCAGAGAAAATAACTGCCTTTAAGTATCTCAGAGGTAACGCGGAAGGGCAGAATGAGGCGTAAGCCGGGTGAAATATATGTGGGCGCTGATGAGAACAGCGAAGAGGACGCAGAACAGCCCCGGTACCGTAAAGTACCGGGGCTGGCTTCTACGTTATACGGGTGAGAACCTCGCGGAGAGAAACGTTTTGTTAGGAACCGCAGCGGGGCAGGGAATCATCCGGGGTGCCGGACTTGATCGCCTCCACCGTCTTCACCGCCTCATCCAGGGTCGACACCGGCACAACCACCATCGTGCCGCGCACCTGACCGGCGTGATAGTAGTTGAACAGGTCGGGGTCCTGTGCCTGCATCTTCACAATCGAATCGCAGTTCTCCTTCGGCGCCAAGAAATAACGCGCACCGTAACGGCCCGTCGCCAGGATCTTGTACTTGATGCCGCCAATTGCGCCGACCTTACCATCAGCATCAATCGTGCCGGTACCCGAAATGTAGCTGCGGTATGGGTCGCCTCCGGCATCCTCATCGGCGAGCAGGGTACCCTCACTCAGCTTATCGACCGTGCCCAGCGCCAGCATCAGACCCGCGCTCGGGCCGCCAACACCGTCCAGGTTGTACTGCACGTGCGCCGGCAGGTCATAGCTCTGCTTCAAACCCGCGCCCAGAATCCAGCGGCTATCGTCACTCGAACGGACCGGGGTCAGCTTAAACGTCTGCTGTTTGCCGTCACGCTCCACGGTCACGTCAATCGGCGAACCGTTCGACGCATTCACAGCCTTCGGAACATCGGTGAGGGTCTCAATCTGTTTCTCCCCCACCTTCACGATGCGGTCATCAACCTTCAGCGCGCTCGCCGCCGGGGAACCCTCCACCGTGGAAAGCACCTGAACCTTCTCAGTCACCGCCATCTTCAGCTGGCGCATCGCCGCAACCTTCGCCTGAGTCTGCGAATCAGCCATCTGCGCGCCGGTCGCCGCCGTCGCCTGTTCATGGCTCACGTGCGGGTACAGGGCATCGGTCGGCACCACGAGGCTGCGGTTACCGTCAAACGCCAACCAGCCGTAGAACGCCTCAGCGCCGGACAGCTCCGTGTACGGGCCACCCGAAACCGACACCGTGGTCATGTTCATCTTGCCGTACGTCTTATAGCTGGGCGCGCCAGAAATCTCAATGACGTCCTTCTCCTGGTAGGTTCCGAGCACGTCAAAGAGCGGGCCGGGGCCCTCCTTCACATAGGAGCTGGGCAGAACAAAAGCACCAGCCAGCAGGGCGCACGTCGCCACAGCGCTCGCCGAACGCAAGTTCACGCGGCGCGGCGCAAAACGCGAACGGCGCTTAGCCGTCTTTTCAGTACTCTTCACGCTCGCGGAGGCGGCGTTCGGCTGCTGCTCAGCATCGGGGGTGGACTTAGTCATGGTTTCTACAGTACCGGATAAACCCGCTTTTCAACACGCAGGCAGGCGCTGTGACAACACGCAGACCTGCACCGTGACCCCGCCGAAAATAGAGCAACCAGGCGGCCTTGACGCTCTAACCCGCGCCGCGGTATGTCAGCACCTGGCGGTGACAGCGGCACGAAAAAGCTCCCAAAAACCGTGCCCAAAGACAAGCTTGTGAGCCCTCAGCTGATTAACCCGCCTCCACAGCGGTGGCGCGGGAAATTCTCAGCAAAAATCGGTAGGCTGGACAGCGAGCGGGCCAGTTGCGCCCACCCCCGGATTACGAAAGGCTTCACATGTCTGAGAACCCCACCGGCGGCGCCTCCAACGAGCGCGACCCCCTCGAAGAATTCATTAAGAAGATGCAGGAGCAGGGCTTCGACCCCTCCGCAGGGGCAACCGGCCAGGGCGGCAAGGGCGCTTCTTCCAACCCCAATGCACAGAATCCCTTCGGCGCACTCTTCGGCGAAGGCGGCCAGAACCCCTTCGGCATCAGCATCGACCCCGAAGACCTGAAGAACATGGGCATGAGCTTTGACCCCGCCATGATGCAGAGCATGTTTGCGCAAGTGCAGGCGATGTTCTCCGGTGCGGGCGCATCCGACAGCCCCAGCGGCGTGAACTGGGATAACGTGAAGAACCAGACCCGCCAGATGCTCGCCTCCATGGGTGAAGACCCCTCCGTACCCGAAAACCTCAAGCGCGCCGTAGAAGACGCGGCGAACCTCGCAGACCTCTGGCTGGACGCAGTGACCACCATTGAGCGCCACAACCACCCGGTACAGGCGTGGTCCAAGGCGGAATGGGTTGAGCATTCCTTCGACTCCTGGCGCGAAATGGTCGAGCCGGTCGCAGCCGAAGTCACCCAGTCCATGGTCATGCCCGGCGCACCCGAAGACGTGCCCGAAGAGATCTCTCAGATTCTCAACAGCGGCTTCTTGAACAACATCGGTTCAGTGATCTTTGGTGCGCAGATGGCGCAGGCGCTCGCGCAGCTCGCCGGTGAGGTCTACTCCTCCACCGACGTGGGCTTCCCGCTCGCGCCCGGCTCCTCCGCGCTGCTGCCCAACGGCTACCAGCAGCTCGCCGAGAGCATCGAGGTGCCACCGCAGGAGGTTCTGCTCTACCTTGCCGTGCGTGAATCCGCGCTGATCCGCCTGCACAAGGCAAACCCCTGGCTGCGCGAAGACCTGGTTCAGCTCGTGGCGCGCTACGCCCGCGGCATTCGCGTGGACATGAACCGCATGCAGGACGCCGCATCCCAGGTGGACATGAGCAACCCCGACGCCGTACAGGAAGCCTTCGAAGGCGGCATGTTTAGCCCCCAGCGCACCGAAGACCAGGAACTGGCGGTGCAGCGCCTGGAGGGTCTGCTCGCCCTCATCGAAGGCTGGGTATCCGTCGTCACCGAGGATGCGACCCGCAACCTGCCCAAGGCACCGCAGCTGACCGAAATCATGGCGCGCCGCCGCATCGACGGCGGCCCCAGCGAGCAGGTCTTCGAGAACCTGGTCGGCCTGGAACTGCGCCCGCGCCTGGTGCGTGAAGCACAGCAGTTCTGGCGCTGGTACGAAGAATCCCACGGCATTGAGGCGCGCGACGGCCTCTGGGATACCCCGGAGACCCTGCCCACCCCCGCCGAGCTGGAAGACTTCACCGCATACGATGCGCGCATGAACGAAATCAGCCTGGACGACGTGGACTTCGACTCGGAGCTGCAGAAGCTGCTGGACGGCGGCTTCGGCGACGCGCCCGAAGAAAAATAAAGCTGAGCAAAGTAAAGCGGCGAAAGTAAATAGCTGACACCAGTAAATAGCTGATATTTGAGCGGGGGTGGCTTGTGAATGTACAAGTCACCCCCGCTCAAGTGTTTTTGGTTGGAGTGTTTTGGTTGGTTGATAGGTTTTCAGCGATGCTTTAGTCAGCGTTGTTTTCGCCGCGCTCACCCTCAGCCCGCGAGCGCCCCAGCGCGTACCCCTCCAGGTAGGCCTGTGCCCGCAGCAGCTGCGGGTAGCGCGCCTCCAGGGTACGGAATGCCGCCGAATGATTCGGCTGGATGAGGTGGCAGAGCTCGTGGTGAATCACCGAATCCAGCACATACTCGGGTACGCCCTGCAGCTCCGAGGAGATGCGGATCTGCGTGTTCGCGTAGGTTGCCGAACCCCAGCGCTGACGCTGGTTGCTCACCCAACGAATCGACAGCTTCTCCAGCCTGCCCGAGGCGACCAGCTCCGGCAGGTGCTTCTGCGCCAGGTGCAGGGCGCGGGAGCGCAGGTACTCGTCCGTGACCGTCAGCTGCGTGGCGCGTTCACGGCGCGCGGCACGACGCTGAATGCGCGGCAGCAGGCGGGCAATATGCTCGTCAATTTCTTCGCTCGTGCTCGCGGCGGGAATGAGCAGGCGGTAGGCGGGGTTGCCGTACGCATCCTCGCCGTCGCGCTGCATGCTGATGGTGCGGGTGCGGCGCGCCGAGCGGACCAGCTCGATCTGCGGGCGGTCCTCGGTGGCGGGCAGGATTTCACGTTTAAAACGCTGAGCCATAGTCTCCTCTTCCCTTCGACGAACGGCGAGCCTGTGTTGAGCGGGCCTGGCTATACGACGAGCCGGCGCTCTCAGCCCTGCGGCGGCGCTTCGCCGGATCAATATCGTCCAGGAAACGCGAACGCTTCCGCTGACCGCGGCCGCCCACGGTGCGGGTCATCGTCCAGGTCAGCCACAGGTACTTGCGGGCGCGCGTAATGCCCACGTACAGCAGGCGGCGCTCCTCATCTACCTCGTCCGGGGTGGTCGCGAAAGTAATCGGCATGAGGCCCTCGTTCAGGCCGCACAGGAACACGGCGTCCCACTCCAGACCCTTAGCCGCGTGCAGGGAGGCGAGGGTTACGCCGTTGACCTGCGGTGCGTCATTGAATTCGCTGCGGTGGTTCAGGGTAGCCACGACCTCGTGCATGGTCAAAGGGAGCGGCTCGGGCACGCCTGGGCGCGGGTTCGCGCGGTGCTCCTTGAGCTGCTCTTGGCGGTTCAGCGCCATCATGTCCACCATGTGCACCAGGGCGGCGAGGGACTCCCACTTCTGGCGGGCGGCACCGCCAGTGAGCGGGCCTTCCTCCTTAAAACCCAGGCCGCCGAGCACGTCACGGGTGTAGCGGGTGACGTCCTCGGTGCCGTCCGTGGACTTCGCCGAACCGCGCAGGGCCAGCATCGCCTGCTTGACCTCGGGGCGCTCAAAGAAACGCTCCGCGCCACGCAGCTGGTACGGAATGTGGGCGGCAGCCAGCGCAGACTCAATCGCCGCCGACTGCGCGTTCGTGCGGAACAGCACCGCGATCTCCGAAGGCGGCACGCCATCCTTCTCAATCAGGTCGCGGATATCCTCGGCAATGCCAGCGGCCTCCTGCTCATCATCCGCGTAGCCGAACCACTCCACATCCACGCCGGGGCCGCGCTGAGACATCAGCTCCAGCGGCGGCGCCCACGAATGAGGGCTCGAATCCGGATGCGGGCGACGCGCCGCCAACAGGCGGTTCGCCAACTCCACCACCTGCGAATGGGAGCGGTAGTCGCGGGTCAGCTTCACCGTGTGCGCGCCACGGTACCGGCGCGGAAAATCCAGCAGGTAACGGCTGGTCGCACCGGTAAAAGAGTAAATCGTCTGGGAGGCGTCACCCACCACACAAATATCGTCGCGGCCGCCCAGCCACACATCCAGCAGACGCTGCTGCAGCGGGGAGACGTCCTGGTACTCGTCCACCACAAAATGACGGTACTGATTGCGGACGGTCGCGGCGAGCTTCTCGTCCTCCTCCAGCATGGCGATGGTCAGCAGCAGCACATCCTCAAAGTCGATGAGGTTACGCTCATCCTTCAAATCCTCGTACGCCTGGAAGATGCGCTGCATATTCTGCGGGGTAATCGCCGAGGGCAGCTGCTTCTCGCTCAGACGCTGCATGATGGTGTCCGGGGTGAGCAGCTGAACCTTCGCCCACTCAATCAGCGACGCCAAATCACGTAGCAGGGAACGGTCCGTGCTGATGCGCAGACGGTTCGCCGCCTCCGTAATGAGCGTCGCCTTATTCTGCACAATGGACGGGAACGTACCGCCCACCACCTGCGGCCAGAAATACACCAGCTGACGCAGCGCCGCCGAGTGGAAAGTACGCGCCTGCACGCCGTGCGCACCCAGCTGGTGCAGTCGGGTACGCATCTCCTCCGCCGCGCGCAGGGTAAAGGTCAGGGCGAGCACGCGCGGGCCCTGGTAGCGGCCAATCGCAATACCGTAGGCGATGCGGTGCGTAATCGCGCGGGTCTTACCGGTACCGGCACCCGCCAGCACGCGCATGGGGCCGTCCAGTTCGGTGGCGACCGCACGCTGATCCGGGTCAAGCCCGGCAAGAATATCGTCTGCGGAGATCATATGCTGAGGCTGCTGAGGTGTGGCGGTCATAATGCTCCATCAGTAAGGCGGGCGGTACGGGCAGGCGGCATGCGCTCGCGCGGGCATACGGGCATGTGTGTATGCGGGTGCGCGAGGCGGTGATAGCCGGTCTTCCATTGTATTCTCCCAGACTGCATTCTCCAGCCCCGCCGCGGCTTCTTAGCTGTTGCTTTCATTCAGGGCGTGAGGAACCAGCCTCTTTTGGAGTGGGTAAGTAGAAGCTCAACGGGCTGCGCAAGCGAGCACATTTAGCCTTGTCCACAAGTATCTTCACCACTTGGCATAAAGATCCCAAAAACTACTAAACGGCACACATTGGTTTGGTAACCTTAACCCGTGACTTTATCTCCCCTTCAGCTAGCAGCCATTGTCTCCGCCGGAGTGCCCGGGATTTACCCCGTCGGCGCCGAACCGGTCCGCGAAGACAGCGACGACTTCGACTCGGCAATCATCGCCGACTCCACCGGTCGCCGCTGGCGAGTGCGCGCCCCGCGCCGCCCCGACGCCAGCATGCGCCTGGAAGCTGAACACCTCATCCTGCAGTCGTTCAGCCCCGGTCTGCGCGCTCGACTGCCCTTCGCCGTACCCACCGTCGCCGGCACAGTACCCTACGCGGGTGGCAACGTGTTCGTGTACACGCACATCCCCGGCACCATCTACGACGTGGACCAGCTCGCCGAGCTGAGCCGCCGCGAAGTTGCGGCGAACCGCCCCTCCCTGGCGTCCATCATCGCCAAGGACATTGCGACCCTGCACGTGATGCCCGAAGACATTATTTACGAAGCCGATTTGCCCTCCTACTCTTCGGAGCAGATTCGCCTGCGCAAGAACGCCGAGCTCGAGCGTGCCGCCGCAACCGGCAAGGTGCCCGCCGACCTGCTCGCGCACTGGCGTACCGTGCTCTCCCCCGGCCCCATGTGGCAGTTCCGCCCGCGCGTGGTCCACGGTGACATGGGCGCGGAGAACCTCGTACTGCACGTCACGCCCTCGGCCGCGCGCATCGTAGAGGTCACCGGCTGGTCCGAGGTGCACGTGGGCGACCCCGCGCAGGACTTCGCGTGGCTGTATTCCTGCCAGGACATCGACTTCACCGACGAGGCAATCGAGGTGTACCGCCAGCAGATGCCTCAGCTGCCCGACGCCTACCTGGCGCAGCGCGCGAACTTCTACGCAGAGTTCGCGATCGCCCAGTGGCTCACCCACACCGTGGAGGTTGGCGACCGCGACGGCGCAACCCACGCGGTGTCCATGCTCCTGGACATCCAGGACGACCTGCGCGCCTCCGGCGAGCTGCTCGGTCAGGAGGAGGTCGGCCCGCTGGTCGGCCCCGCCGAGTAGTTGGTAGGTTTCTACCTGCCTCATAGGTTTTTGGTTCAGCCCCGCAGTACTGCGCTGCGGGGCTGAGCTGTATCTATTGGGTTTTACATCCTCGTGCCTGTGCCCGGTGAAACCAGTTGCCCTAAGCGCCTGTCAAACCGACGGGATGATGCCTATAAGGGCTAGTGGAGGGGCTTTAGCGGGCTTTTTATCAAAATTTCTTTAAGTGTTTCCCCTCACCTTTTGAGCACCAGTTTTGCATTTTTGTGCATGAATGACTCAGATTAAGGCTGAGACTTGAAGGTGCGCTAAAGGTGCCATTCACAATATTTCCAGGGCGCAAACACACCCCAAACCCACAAAAACCAACTTTTGATTTTGAGAGTCCACAGAGCCTCAACTTCACCTTGAACCATGCTCAAAATAGTGCATTTTAGGGTAAAAACTTACCCTGTAGATTTTTTCAAAAACTCCTGGAATACTTTTGCTGTGCCGCGAGAAAACCAGCGGACACACTCCCCATAGCGCACTGACCAGCGCTGATATCGTGGCAGCGATAAAGTGGGGAGACAGATTGGACGGGACCCTGACCGGTCATGTCAGACCCGAGCCGGATTCATGCACCGCGCAACCAATCACCGATGGCAGAAATCTATAGAGCTACTTTCGAGGTTGTGTTTGAGAGTAAAGACGCACGCAAACCCCACGGGGCGCCGGCGGCGCGAGTGAGGCCGTGAGAGCGGCAGTCGTTCGGCGCGATTCTTTCCCGGAGCGTGCGAGGGCACGAAGTACCTCTATAGTTCTTCAGCGGCTGAGGACGCCTCATCACCCTAATGCAGTGGGGTGAAGAGGCGTTCTCTGCCATTAACCGCAGAAGTCCACACAGAGAAGCAGCTCACGAGGCGCAATGCCTCCGTGAGCTGCTTTTCTGTATTCGGTTATTGGCTCAAGCTAACGCGCGAGCGCATGTCTCCGCCGCTTAGCCGTTGCGCGCCTCACGAATCACCTTCGCCAGCTGCGCCTCCGTGGGCAGGCCGCCGCGGATCTGGTGATCCCACACCTCCGCAACGCCCTTGCCGCCCAGATACACGAACACGGTGCTGATGCGCTCCGGGTCCACGCCCATAATGCGGGAGAACGCGATGCGGTACAGGCCCAGCTGGAAGCGTCGAGACTGCATGGTTGCCATCTTCGGGCGGGAACCGCTCTTCCAATCCACCAAGACCCAGCGTTCGCCGTCCTCGTCCTCGGTGCGGAACACCGCGTCGATACGACCGCGCAGGCTTACGCCCTCGATGTGGGTTTCGACCGGGTACTCGACCGCCCAGATGCGGTCCTTCCACTCGTCACTACCCCACTCGCTGGTGGCGAAGCGCTCCCAGAGGCGCTGAACGGAGGCTTCCAGTTCGCTCTCGGACTCCTCGAAATCATCCTCGAAGGTGAACTCGTCCTGTTCCTGCTGGTCAGCGAGATTTGCAGAATCAGCGAGCGCAGTGGAGGCGGCGGCGGAACCAGGCAGGTCAGCGCCCACCGTGTCCTCCGCGTCGGGTACCTCCAGCGGGTCGGCGCTTGGCGCCACCCCGAAGTGCTCCTCAATTAGCGCGTGCACCGCCGTACCAATCGTTGCCGCGCGCGAGGGGCGCTGAGGCACCGGGCGCATCAGCTGATGCACCGTGCCCTGCGGGTCCTCGCTCAGGCGGATGAACGTGGATGCGGACAGGTGCCCCGGCAGCTGGTTGCTGGGTACCGGGTCGGTCTGCCCCATCATGAGCAGTAGCAGATCGGCTTCGCGTTCCCAGTCCATCGCCTGCTGGCGCAGAGACTCGGGAATGGCAGACTCGCCATGTACTGCAGATGCGGCGGGCGCAGGGTGGCTTACGCGCTCCCCCGCTACCTCAGGCTCGGCGCCCTCATACGCGGCACTCTCGTCACCCGCACCGACAGCAAGCTCCACCGCCAGGGCGGCACGCTCCACCGCCTCGCGACGGCTCGAGGAGTTAATCGCAATCTCACGTTCCAGCTGCTCATGCTGGCCGCGGCGAAGCACCGCCTCCGTGCCCCGGTTGAGGGCATCGTCAGAAGCCCAACGCCAAATCACGGGGCGCTCCAGCGGGTCAAAAGGCCACATAGCGGTCAGCACCGCGCCCAGGTTCGGGTTCCGGTCCTCGTAGTTCTTCTGGGCGAACTGGCCGCGCACCTCAATCGGCAGTGCCGCCGCCACCGTGGGCGAGAAACCGGGCGCAGGCAGTTGCGTCTCACGCCATTTCTCCCGCTCGGTGGCTTCGATAATCCATTCGGGCACCGGCAGGTTCAGGCGGGTGCAGTTCTCCGCCACCGTGCGTGCCCGTACGGAAGGAGCCGCCAGCTGCCAATCCTGCGCGAGGGCGGGAGCCATCGCCTCAACCAGTGCCCAGGCGTAGCGTTGCACCTGCTCGGCGTAGGTTGCCCGGGCGTTTGCGCGCGCCTCCGCCTGCTCGGGGGTCAGCTCATCGGCATCTGCGTAGAGTTCGAGGTCCTCCAGTAGCGCCGCCTCATCGGGTGCGGGAGGCAGGTTCGAGGGGTCCACGACCGTGCCGTGTACCAGGGTCACCGGCTCGGCCAGGCGGTACTTCGACTCAGCCAGCTGCTCAACCCAGCGGCGCACATGGTTCAGGTGCACCTTCTTGCGCTTATCGGCGGGGTTCGGCATCGTGTATGACAGGCCCATGCCCACCAGCTGCGGCGCCGCCCAGGGCGTATCCATCGTCTCTTCGAAACGCACAGAGGGCGCATCTACCGTGGGCGTATTCGGGCCGAAGAGGGACTTGAAAAGCATCTCCATCAGCTCCTCCCAGAAGGGCTGCACCGGCAGAGGTAGCGAAGCGGAGCTCTTCCAGCGGTAGGCACTCAACGCCAGCAGGTTACGGGCACGGGTCATCGCCACGTACATGAGGCGGCGGTCCTCCATGCCGGCATGCTCGGCGGCATCATCCTTATGCTCGGCCAGATAGTCTTCCAGGTCCTTCGCCTTCTCGAAGGCGGTAATCTCCTCCGGGGTCTCAAGGATCGAGGGAAGGTACTCGCGGTCGCCACGCAGCGGCCAGGGCAGAGCCGTATTAGCCGACACCTGCCACAGGTTCGGGGTCTGCCCACCGGTCGCACTACCGCACAGACCCGGCAGAAGCACATGATCCCACTCCAGGCCCTTCGCCGCGTGCATGGTCATCAGCTGCACCGCGTTCGGGTCAGGCTCCACAGCACCCAACGCCAGGCCCTTCTCCTCGTCATCAGCACGCTCAAGCCAGGCGAGGAAGCCCATCACGTAGCTCACGCCACCCGAAGACAGCAGGAAGCGGCGCGCACCTGGGTCGCCCTCCTCCGCGCTCACGCCGTCAGAACCGGCGTAAATCATCGCGTTAATACGCGGCGCGGACATGCCGTAGGCGGCGGCAACCTCGTGGAAAGCGTCCAGGTTCGCGCGTGAACCCAGCGGGTCGGTACCCGGGCGGACCGCCAGCTCAATGTCCAGCAGCATGGTCCGCTCAATCTCGTACAGCAGCGTGCCCAAATCCTCGCTCAAACCGGCACGCAGCACGCGCATCTGCTCAGCAAAAGCACGCAGACGCTCCAGCGCCGCCGGGGAGAAGCGGCGGCCGCGGTAGTGCTCACCGT
>CALGXU010000195.1 GCA_937935205.1 uncultured Rothia sp. | reverse complement strand
ACGAATTCGTAGATGCCGCTGGTGACAATGTTGTAGCCATTATCCAGGCTCTTGAAGATGTTCCAGGTGGACTGGAGCGCCTTGTAGTCGATGGGGGTGCCATCATTGAAGACAGCCTTGGGGTTGAGCTTGACGGCAACCTGAATCTTGTCGTCCTTCTTGCTGTGCTCGAAGGAGACACCGAAGTTGGTGTTCAGCTTGTAGGTACCGTCAAAGTCGAGGTTCCACAGGCCGGCCTGGCTGATGGTGCTCATAACATTGACGTTATCGGTGGTGTTACCGCTCTGGGTGTAGTAGTTGAAGTTCGGGCCGATGGATCCGGCGGGCAGGCGCAGGGTGCCGCCCTTCTTCAGACTGTTTACGTCCTGAGCGTTGATGTTGTAGAGGTCTTCGATATTGGCACCAGCGCCAGCAGCCTTGGTCTTTTCAGAGCTTGCGCTACCGTTACCGCAGGCGCTGAGCAGACCTACAGCTCCCAGAGCCGCGGTGCCGCCAATGAGGGCGCGGCGGCTGAAGCTGCTCTTGGTCGCTTCGTGGCTACTCGCGGTGTATGCGGTCTTGGCGGTCATGGGAATGGTTTCCTTCTGTCTTGTGCGGGCGGGTGTATCCCGTGTTCCCGAAGTGATGATTATTTATGCAGTACACTGCATAACTTTGTATGACTCCACTGTAACGCACTCCCGGGGCAAAAACCAAGCATTTTCACAATATTTCTTAATATTTATCGTATTTTTTGAATATTCATACTATGCATACACTGTTTTTCCGCGAATTTTTCGGATTTTTACGGATAGCTATACCGCCACTCCCCTACATCGGCATACATAAGCACCCCAAAGCAGCCCCTTTCGGACATACAAAAAGTGCCCACCCGGATCATCCGGGTGGACACTTTCAATAGCTCTAGGCTATTCACCGAGTGGGTGAAGGGACGAGCACTTACTTAGCCCAACCAACCTTCTCCCAGTGAATGCCGGTGCCCTGGAAGAGGGACACACCGTAGTTGTGCAGACCCTTCTTCACGAACTTGTACTCGGGGCCGTTGATGAGCGGAATCAGCACTGCGAACTCAGCCAGGTGCTTCTTCTCAATCTCGTTGCAAGCCTGGTTGCGTTCCTTGTCGTCAGCAATGAGCTTCATCTTTGCAATCATCTCATTGATCTCATCGGAACCGGCTTCCTCGGGCTTACGACGCATGTAGAACTGCTCGGTGGCTTCGGTAGCATCCGGGGAGGTCGGAGCGAAACCGGAGGAGGTTGCGTCGTAATCCTTGGAGGCCATGGTCTTGTTGAACTCGCTAACAGCACGCGAGTCGAGCTCAGCATTAATGCCTACAGACTTCAGCTGCTGAACCAGGGTCTGACCGACAGCCTTGGAGGTGGGGTCCTCACCGAAGATGGAGAACTTGAAGGCAGCCTGCTTGCCGTCCTTCTCGTAGAACTCACCGTTCTTGGTGTAGCCTGCCTCTTCCAGAATCTTGGACGCTGCAGATGCATCGTTGTTCGGGGTCGGGTAGTTGTCCTGGTAGTACTCGGTGAAGGGCATATGAATCATCGAACCGGGAAGCTTCTCTTCGTAATCCAGACCCTGGAAACGAATCTTGGCGAGAGCCTCACGGTTCAGACCAACAACCACAGCACGGCGCAGAGCAACATCCTGCATACGGGCGGGGTTCATGGTCACGCCACCGGAGAACAGGCGAGCGCCTCGGCGAATCTCGATGTTAGCAACGTCCTTGAGCTCCTTGTATGCGGAAGCGGTGGTAGCACCAATCGCATCAAGCTCATCGTTCTTGAACGCTGCGCGCTCAGCAGCGGTATCCATCTGGCGGAAGACAATACGCTCCAGAACGGGCTTCTCACCCCACCACTTCTCGTTGGGGGTCAGGGTCAGGGTCTTCTCGGTGGAGTTCCAGCCGCCCTCAGCAATGGTGAAGGGGCCAACCCAGTACTCGGGGTGGGGCTTGTCCACGAAACCAGTGTTAAAGAGTTCCTTGTCCAGCAGAGCCGGGTGCGCAATGCCAGCGAAGAGGGTATCCAGCGGGTAGTAAGGTGCGGAGAAAGTTACCTTCACCTTGAAGTCATCACCGTCGCGCTCCACGGAAGCAATGCTGCCGTAGATGCCGCTGCTTGCGATCTTGTAGTCACCATCGGTGCTCTTGAGGATGTTCCAGGTAGCCTGCAGAGCCTTGTAGTCGATGGGGGTACCATCGTTGAACTTAGCCTGGGGGTTCAGCTCAATGGAGACGACGGGCAGACCGTTTTCTTCGGCGACATCGAAGCTCTTCGCAAACTCGGGAGCCAGAGTGCGCTTACCCAGGGGGTCACCCTGCCACAGACCTGCGTAAGCCACGGGGCTCATAGCGGTCTGGGTGTACAGGGAGTTGCCATCCGCGCTGAAAAGGTTGAAGTCCGGACCAATACCCGGAACAGCCAGGCGCAGAGTGCCGCCATCCTTCAGCTCAGAAACAGCGGCCTCACCAAGGTCATAAAGCTCCTTGGTATCGGTGCCCACGGTTGCACCCTTGGTGGTTGCCTTGGAGTCCTTGGACGAGCCGCACGCAGCCAGTACGCCCACGGTACCCAGTGCTGCAGCGCCACCGAGAACGGTACGACGGTTCAGGATGAAATTCTTCTCCATGAGAGTGTCCTCTTATACGTTTGACCCTCAATAATCCTGCAGGAAAGCGTCAAGGGTTCCCTGCTCATGCGCCGCAATAGGCTGCGGTGAGCGATGAATTAGTGCCGGTCTATGAATGTGTTCCTTGAGGTACGCCCCTAGCGGCGCACCCACAGGCTTAATTATGGCTTATTGCCCGAATGAAAGCCC
>CALGXU010000194.1 GCA_937935205.1 uncultured Rothia sp. | reverse complement strand
CTCGCCTTAGGGGCCGACTCACCCTACGCCGATGAACGTTGCGTAGGAAACCTTGCGCTTACGGCGAGCGGGCTTTTCACCCGCTTTAACGCTACTCATGTCAGCATTCGCACTTCTGATACCTCCAGCATCCCTTACGAGACACCTTCACAGGCTTACAGAACGCTCCCCTACCCCGCACTCAGAGAGTGCAGCCTAAGCTTCGGTGCATGGCTTAGCCCCGTTACATCTTCCGCGCAGGACGACTCGATCAGTGAGCTATTACGCTTTCTTTAAATGATGGCTGCTTCTAAGCCAACATCCTGACTGTTTTAGCCTTCCCACTTCGTTTCCCACTTAGCCACACTTTGGGACCTTAGCTGTAGGTCTGGGTTGTTTCCCTCTTGCCGCCGGACGTTAGCACCCGGCGACTGTCTGCCATGCTCATACTTCCAGGTATTCGGAGTTTGCTATGGCGTGGTAAGCCGCGATGGCCCCCACAACCATTACAGTGCTCTACCCCCTGGAGCAATACATGACGCACTACCTAAATAGTTTTCGGGGAGAACCAGCTATTTCCAGGTTTGATTAGCCTTTCACCCCTATCCACAGTTCATCCGCTAATTTTGCAACATTAGTCGGTTCGGACCTCCAGCTGGTGTTACCCAACCTTCATCCTGACCATGGATAGATCACCTGGTTTCGGGTCTACGCCCAGCGACTATGGCGCCCTATTCGGACTCGGTTTCCCTGCGCCTCCCCTATCTGGTTAAGCTTGCCACTGAACGTAAGTCGCTGACCCATTATACAAAAGGTACGCCGTCACCCCTTGCGAGGCTCCGACTGTTTGTATGCATGCGGTTTCAGGATCTATTTCACTCCCCTCCCGGGGTTCTTTTCGCCTTTCCTTCACAGTACTTGTTCACTATCGGTCGATTACGAGTATTTAGCCTTGGAGGATGGTCCCCCCATCTTCAGACAGGATTACACGTGTCCCGCCCTACTTGTCGTACGCTCAGTACCACCGATTCGCTTTCGTGTAAGGGGCTATCACCCTCTATGGCCGGCCTTTCCATACCGTTCCACTAGCCAATCGACTATCACGCACAGGCTGCTCCGATTTCGCTCGCCACTACTTTCGGAATCTCGGTTGATTTCTTTTCCTGTGGCTACTTAGATGTTTCAGTTCGCCACGTTCGCCTCGCTGACCTATGGATTCAGTCAGCGATACCCTTGCGGGTGGGTTTCCCCATTCGGACATCCGCGGATCAAAGCTTGTTTGCCAGCTCCCCGCGGCTTTTCGCAGGCTACAACGTCCTTCATCGCCTGTAATCGCCAAGGCATCCACCACATGCACTTATTCACTTGACCCTATAGGTTTGCGGACTTGAACTTCTTCAAATCCAGGATCAAGCATGCTGCGTTTTCGCCGCCTCTCAGTTCACTCGGAACTCTTTCGTTGAGACTTGTTCGACGCAATCACATCGTTGTTCCAGCTACGGAACAACTTGTCGACTACTATCAAATTTTTAAAGATCAAGATTCGACAGTCGATTCTGCCCTGGTGCTTGTGCGCCAGGACGGGATCGCCTGTCTTGAATTCGTGGCTTGTGCCGTCTGGAGGTTCTGAACAGAAATGGTGGAGGTGAACGGGATCGAACCGATGACCCCCTGCTTGCAAAGCAGGTGCTCTCCCAGCTGAGCTACACCCCCTTCATCGGCATGAGCGGTTTGCTCATGCCCAGATGATTGGTGGGTC
>CALGXU010000193.1 GCA_937935205.1 uncultured Rothia sp. | reverse complement strand
TCGAACAGAGGAGTGCAATAGACCCTGAACCCGTCTGCCTACAAGCGGTAGGAGCAGCTTCGAGCTGTGACTGCGTGCCTTTTGCATAATGAACCTACGAGTTACTTTCTCTGGCAAGGTTAAGTGATGAAGAGTCACGTAGCCGAAGCGAAAGCGAGTCTGAATAGGGCGATTTAGTCAGAGGGAGTAGACGCGAAACCAAGTGATCTACCCTTGGTCAGGTTGAAGGTTGGGTAAAACCAACTGGAGGACCGCACCGGTAAGCGTTGAAAAGCTTTCGGATGAACTGAGGGTAGGGGTGAAAGGCTAATCAAACTTGGAGATAGCTCGTACTCCCCGAAATGCATTTAGGTGCAGCCTGTGGAGTTTCTTACGTGAGGTAGAGCGACTGATTGGATGCGAGGCTTTCACCGGCTATCAAGTCCAGACAAACTCCGAATGCACGTTAAGTAAGATCCACGGAGTGAGGGCATGGGTGCTAAGGTCCATGTCCGAGAGGAGAAGAATCCAGACCATCGGCTAAGGTCCCGAAATAATAGCTAAGTTGACCAAACGAAGTCAGAGTGCGAAGACAGCTAGGATGTTGGCTTGGAAGCAGCCATTCATTTAAAGAGTGCGTAACAGCTCACTAGTCGAGTGCTTTGGCATGGATAATAATCGGGCATAAGCTATTTACCGAAGCTGTGGGATGTGTAAACATCGGTAGGGGAGCATTCCAGCGACGTTGAAGGTAAGAGGACAACTCTTGCTGGAGTTTCTGGAAAAGCAAATGTAGGTATAAGTAACGATAAAGGAGGTGAGAAACCTCCTCGCCGAAAGACTAAGGTTTCCTGATCAACGCTAATCGGATCAGGGTTAGTCGGGGCCTAAGGGGATAGCCGAACGGCGCACCCGATGGACGAACCGGTTAATATTCCGGTACTAATTATGTGAGCGATGTGGAGACGGAGATGTGACGGTCCTGCCAACTGACGGAATAGTTGGTTGAAGGGTGTAGGAGTTGATCTGAGTAGGCAAATCCGCTCGGAGATCCGAACCTGACAGTACTCTGAGTGCTTGCACAAGGAGATATGGACAACTGTAACGGTGCTCCCAAGAAAATCCGCTAAGCATATTGCATGATTACCCGTACCATAAACCGACACAGGTGGTTGGGTTGAGTATACTAAGGCGCTCGAGTGATTCGCGG
>CALGXU010000192.1 GCA_937935205.1 uncultured Rothia sp. | reverse complement strand
CCCGTAATACGGCGCTGTTGAACCACCCCGGCGTAGCGAATGTTTTCGACTACGGCGAGGAGGACAACTCCGCGTACCTGGTCATGGAGCTGGTGCCGGGCAATCCGCTCTCTAGCATCATTGAGCATGAGACTACTCTGCCGCCGGACCGTGTTCTGAACTTCATTGCTCAGACCGCTCGTGCGTTGGCTGCGGCTCATTCGCAGGGTCTGGTGCATCGTGACGTGAAGCCGGGTAACCTTATCATCACTCCGGATGATCGCGTGAAGGTGACCGATTTCGGTATTGCTCGCCTGGCTAATCAGGTGCCGTTGACGGCTACCGGCCAGGTGATGGGTACCGCCCAGTATTTGGCGCCGGAGCAGGCGACCGGTCAGGCGGCTACCGCGTCTTCGGATATGTACTCGTTGGGCATTATTGGTTATGAGTGCCTGGTGGGTCGTCGTCCGTTTACGGGTGAGTCGCAGATTGCGATTGCGTTGGCTCAGGTGAATGATCCGCCGCCGCCGCTTCCGGAGACCATTCCGGCTCCGGCTCGTGCGCTGATTATGTGCCTGTTGGCGAAGGATCCGGCTCAGCGTCCTAAGGATGCGACCGCTCTGGCGTCTGCGGTAGATGCGATTCGTCGCCGCGACCTGAAGGCTGCGGTGAAGGCTGTTCCTTCTCTGGCTCAGTTCTTGGCTGAGGAGAACGCTGACGACGCGACCGTTGCGATGACCGCGATGGATGTTGCGGCTGAGCCGATTAGCGCTTCTGCTACTCCGCGTTTTGGTTCTGGTGGTCGTTTCTCGCCGGAGCCGACGACGGCGCCGATTCCTCGCACGAGTGAGCAGACGATGCGTCCGGTTTCGGGCCGCGTGAAGTCTACTCCCGCTCCTGCGGCGAAGCGTGGCCCGAACGTGTGGATGTGGGTTGCTCTGCTTCTGGCGATTGTGCTGATTGCTGGCGGTATTTGGACGGTCCTTTCCTCTAATAATGGTGGCGGTTCGACTGATCCGGTTCCGAGCGCTTCTTCGTCTGCTGTTCCGACGAACACGGGTACCGTTTCTACGGTGGAGCCGACTGAGTCTGCTTCTGCTCGTGCCGCAAAGCAGAAGGTGACCGTCAATGCGATTAACTATGAGGGTCGTGAGCTGCAGGATGCGGTGAACGAGCTGAAGAACCTTGGCTTGTCCCCCAAGACTGAGGGCGTTGAGTCGAATCAGCCGGAGAACACGGTGATTTCGGTTTCTCCGACGGGTACTTTGGAGCAGGGTAATAGCGTGACTGTTCGCTATTCGACCGGTCCGAAGTCGGTGACTTTGCCGTCGAACCTTGAGGGTAAGAACGTTGATGAGGCGTCGAAGGCTGTTGCCGCTCTGGGTGTGAATGTTTCTCTGCATTATGAGAATTCGGACACTGCGGCCCCCGGTACGGTGCTTCGTACTACCCCCTCATCTGGCACCAAGGTCACGGTTGGTAGTAATGTAGACATGTATGTGGCCTCTTCCAGTTCGGGTAGGGGTTCGAGTGCGAGCGCTTCTGCTGCACCGTCTGCGTCGGCTTCTGCTTCCGCTTCTGCGTCGGCGCGTTAGCCCCTACGTTTTGATTTAGTTTTAGTCTTAGTGATCCAGGAGAACTTATGGACCTGTCGGTTCCCGACACGGTTGATAACCGTTACAAGGTACTCGAGGTAATCGGTACCGGTGCGATGGCAACCGTTTATGCTGCTGAGGATACTCGCCTCGGCCGCAAGGTTGCGCTTAAGATTCTGCGCCCGGAGCAGGCCCAGGACGATACGTTCCGTGCACGCTTTAAGCGTGAGGCGGAGGCTGTGGCGTCTCTGAACAATCCTGCGATTGTTGCTGTCTATGACACCGGTTCGTATAACCCCTCG
The DNA here is from genome assembly GCA_937935205.1 of uncultured Rothia sp. GTDB lineage: Bacteria > Actinomycetota > Actinomycetes > Actinomycetales > Micrococcaceae > Rothia. Next base: position 1,922 of record CALGXU010000192.1, on the reverse strand, counting down.
CAGGATGGTGGGGAGTCTTCTTCGGAAGAGGGCACCGCTATTCCTTATATTGTGATGGAGTACGTGGAGGGTCATACTCTGCGTTCCATTCTGTCTCGTGGCGGCCACCTGCCGGTCCGTGATGCTTTGGGTTATTCCGAGCAGCTGCTGGGTGCTTTGCAGTACAGCCACTCGATGGGCATTATTCACCGCGACATTAAGCCGGCGAATATTATGGTGCTGGAGCGTACCAGCGAGGACATTGCTAAGGGTCAGCCGGGCCAGATTAAGGTCATGGATTTCGGTATTTCCCGTGCTATTGAGGAAGCCGGCGAGGCTCTGACCAAGGCTAACGTGGTGATGGGTAGCGCACGCTACATGTCCCCGGAGCAGGTCAGTGGCAAGGATGTTGACGCCCGTAGCGATCTGTACTCTGCTGCGTGCGTGATTTACGAGATGATTGCTGGTCGTTCTCCGTTTGACGCTGAGTCGAATGTTGACCTGGCGGCTAAGCACCTCTCTGACACTCCTGAGCCTCCGAGCAAGTTCACCCCGCTTGAGGTTCCGGCGGGTCTGGATGCTGTGATTCTGAAGGGTCTGGCGAAGAACCCGGATGAGCGTTATCAGAGTGCTGCTGAGTTCGCTCAGGCTCTGGTGTCGGTTGTTCGCCCGGGTGAAGAGACCGTGGTTCAGGATGCAGCGATGACTACTGCTTTTGTTCCTTCGGCGACTACCGCTTCCTTGGGTGAGGATTACGCCCCGTACACCACCTCGATTACTGAGGCTTCGGTGGAGGATGGTGGCCTCAACGGCTTCTTCGAGTATGAAGACGATGAGGAACTGTACGACGATGAGGAGTACGCGGAGTACGATGAGTCTTCGCCGCGTAAGCGTGCGTGGGTTCGCTTCCTCGTGGGCACTTTGATTGCTGCTCTGCTGGTTTTCAGTGTCGGCTCGGTGCTGTACTACCAGAACAAGCTCAATGAGGTTCCGCAGGTTCCGGTTCCGGCTGTGGTGAATGTTTCCCGTGATGATGCCGAGAACCAGTTGCGTAACCTGGGCTTCGTGCTGGAGTACCGCACGGCTTACTCTGACAACATCAAGAAGGGCGACGTGATTAGCGTTGAGCCGGGTGTCGGTTCAAAGGTTAATAAGGGTTCGACTGTGACCGTGACTGTTTCTAGCGGTCCGGAGAAGGTCAAGTTGCCGGATAACCTGCAGGGTCAGAGTGAGGCGTATGTCCGTAACGCTCTGAAGGATCTGGGTCTGGTGGATGGCCGCGTCTCCACTGTGGAGAGTGCTTCCGTTCCTGCGGGTATGGTTGTGGAGCTGTCCCCTGAGAAGGGCTCGACCGATGATAAGGGTGCTCAGACCGTTGAGGCTGGTAGCACCGTGAACATTGTCCTGTCTTCCGGTAAGGTGAAGGTCCCCTCGCTGGTGGGTCTGACTAAGGATCAGGCGATTGCTGCTCTGACCGCTCAGGATGTTCTGCTGAACACCAACATTGAGACTGTTCAGACTAACGAGCGTCCTGCGGGCACTGTGCTTTCGCAGAGCTCTGCGGCGGGTACTCTGGTGGCTCAGAACAGCACTGTGACGATTCGTGTGGCTGCTACTCCGACTCAGACGACCGCTCCGACTACTGCGGCTACTCAGCCTGCGGCGGCGACCGGTAACCAGAACGCTACTACTGGTAACCAGAACCAGCAGCGTTCTACCGCTACTCAGCCGACTGCGGCAGCTACTACTCAGCCGACTGCGGCAGCGAATAACCAGCAGCGTTCTACCGCTACGGCTACTCCGGCACCGGCTGCGTCCACTGCTGCGGGTACCCGTACGATTCAGGGTACTAACGCGAATACCAATGCGAACAACGCTAACGCTAATGCCAAAACTTACAAACAACACACAGAATTCTGTTCCAAAGCAACTGGGTATTCTGG
>CALGXU010000191.1 GCA_937935205.1 uncultured Rothia sp. | reverse complement strand
CAGATGGTGTTGGTGCGGCCTTCGAGGTCGTCCTCGGTTGCGCCGGAGACGAAGATGTAGTCTTCGGTGAAGGTGACCAGGCCGGGGTTCTCCATTGCGCCGATGTTGTATTCGGGCACGAATGCCTGCTCGTACTTGGGGTACGGGTAGGGGTAGTCGAAGAGGTCCTGGAAGAAGTCCAGGCCGTTTTTGGTGACCTTGAAGATGTGGTCGTAGTCGAAGTGCGGCTTGAGGGACTGGCGGCAGTACGCGACCAGGGGGATGTCACCGCTGTTGACCTTGCTCTTGGGCTTGTAGGTGGTGGTTGCGGTGAAGTATTCGCCGGCAACGATTGCGGTGATGTAGGTGGAAATCTTGGCGGTGGGGGCGAAGACGCGCTTGGAGATGGAGTCGTCGGAGGGGTCGGTCACCTGCGACTCGAGCACGGCGTTGGAGCTGACAACCCAGTCCTTGGGTGCGGTGATGCGGAAGTTGAAGACTGCCTTCAGGTCGGGCTGCTCGAAGTTCGGGAAGACTCGGCGGCAGTCGGAGGGCTCGTACTGGGTGTACAGGTAGACGCGACCGTCGGAGGGGTCGAAGTAGCGGTGCATACCTTCGCCGGAGCGGGAGTAGTAGGAGCGACCGTGGATGGTGAGTACGTTTTCTGCCTGCAGGTTGGGCAGGGTGATGCGTGCGCCGTCGACGACATCTGCCAGGTTCAGCTCGGTGCCGTTGAGCTTAACGGAGTCGACGCTGTGGTGGATGTAGTCGATGAAGGTTTCTGCACCGGGGGTGTTGCAGGAGAATCGGACGGTGGTGACGGTGGGGTAGGACTCGAATTCGGGGTCCTTGGCGTTAGTCAGGTCAACATGCACGTCGTAGGTGTCGACACTGATGAGAGCCGAACGTTCTGCGGCTTCTTCGCGGGAGAGGTTCTCATTATTCATGCTCTTTATTCTAGTCGTTATGACCGAAAATATGGCAGTTGAGAGGGCGCGCCGGTCATATTACTCACGGTGCGAGAAGGTCACCGGGGGTGCGGTGAACCAACCAACCTTGAATATGTGACGTAGAACATGCCCATTTGATTTGCAGAGTATTCAGAAAGCCCGTATAGTATTACGTGTTGCTTCGAACGGCACCGAAAGGAAAACGTTCGAAAGTCACCTGCGCGGGTGGCGGAATAGGCAGACGCGCTAGCTTGAGGTGCTAGTCCTCGTATTAGAGGGTGGGGGTTCAAGTCCCCCCTCGCGCACAGATAATCCCCGGTTCTTTGGAACCGGGGATTTTTGTATGCCCGGTAAAAAGCACGCAAAAAAAGTAGTGGGGTGAGGCTCCTTGAAGGGAACCTCACCCCACACTAGCTACGCTAAGGAAGCTAGAAGAACAGCTGCATCAGCTGAAACTGAACGAATCAGTATCGTTCAGAGAGATTACTCAGCCAGACGCTCCGGGTCGGTGGTGACCAGAATCTTCACAGCGGTCTCGTTGTGGTGAATCAGGGTGTCGAAGCCCTTGTCGATCAGGTCTTCCACAGCAATCTTGCCGGTGATGAAGGGCTTGAGGTCAATCTTGCCGGACTCAACGAGCTTGATGGTCTCCGGGTGGGAGTTCACGTATGCGATGGTGCCGCGGATATCGAGCTCCTTGAGCACAACCTTCTGAACGTCCAGGGAAGCGGGCTTACCCCAGATGGAGACGATGACGACCTTACCGGTGGGCTTGAGGGCATCCAGAATCAGGTCCAGTGCGGGCTGAACGGAGGTGCACTCGAACGCGATGTCAGTGCCACGGCCGTCGGTCAGCTTGTGAATCTCAGCCAGGACGTCAACCTCAGCGGGGGAGAAAGCGTAGTCAGCAACGCCGGAGTCCAGAGCCTTCTGGCGGCGCAGCGGGGACAGCTCAGAGATGATGACCTTAGCGCCCTTAGCCTTCAGAACTGCGGAGGTCAGCAGACCGATGGGGCCAGCACCGGTAACCAGTGCGAATGCGCCCTCTTCGAACTCGCCTGCACGCTCAACAGCGTGGTAGCCAACGCTCAGGGGCTCAATCAGTGCAGCCTCGTCCAGGGGAATGTTGTTAGGAATCTTGTGAACCCAGCGGCGCTTGACGGCAACCTTCTCGGACAGGCCACCACCGCGACCTGCCAGACCAATGAAGTTCATGTCCTTGGACAGGTGGTAGTCCTTGGAGTCGGGGCCGGTGTAGACGTCATCGCGAATGATGTAGGGCTCGACAACAACGTGGTCGCCGACCTGCAGGTCGTCTACGCCTTCGCCCAGTGCCTCAACAACACCGGAAAACTCGTGACCGAGGGTGACGGGGGAGTCCTCACCGGAAATCGGGTGGGGGTGGCCGTGCTGGGGGCAGAAGATGGGGCCGTCGAGGTATTCGTGCAGGTCGGTACCGCAAATACCGCACCATGCGACCTTGACCAGAACCTCGCCCGCAGCGGCTTCGGGTGCGGGGATGTCTTCAATGCGGATGTCGTTACGGTCGTAGAAGCGTGCTGCCTTCATGGGATGGAGCTCCTTAGCGTGGTTGTGGCGCTTGCAGCGGTGTGTGCTTGCCGGTACGGTTCGCATCCATGGGTCTGTCACGGTATTGACAGAGGCCCAAACGACATGGTTTGGACCGGTTGTGAACTGTCCTGCCGGCATTCGCATCGCTAGCGCCGGATGGTGACGGGTGCGGCTGGATTGTCGCTCCCATGTGCTTAACGCTACTCCTATGAATCAAAGATTCCTAGGATATATACAAATTTTCTTTTATGTGACACAAATTTCTTTTTGGGTGTTTTCGACTCCATCACGCCCGAGCATCTAGCGCCCGGCGAGCGCAGACGGTAGCGTAGAAGCATGACTGACGCGAACGCACAGGGCACCGCCGCCCATACCCAGCCCACTTCTGACGGCTCCGGTCGAACGGCACCGAACCGACCCGCCGCAATAACCCGCCACTACGACGCACCCGACGCTGATTGCGTGCGCGGTAGCGAGTACTCCGAAATCCTTGCCCTTGAAACCGAGCAGCGTAAGCGTGCCGCTGACCACCGCCGCAAGCGCGGGCACGCGCATCCTGAGCAGGAACATGCCGACCACGGGCAGCCCGAGCAGGAACGTAGCCACGGCGAGCGCCACGGTTATGGAAAGGGGTGCGGTCATGGAAAGGGCCACGGCGCGCATCACGGTCACCGCCTCGACCATGACAGTGGACTGGCGCATATTCGCCGTGATCTCGCCGAATCCGTCGCCACCCGTGCGGACTCCCTGACCGCAATTCTCAAGGCGATTCACGCGCACCCTGAAACTGCCTACGAGGAGTATTTCGCCTCCCGCACGCTCGTTGATGCGGTCCGCGAAGCCCACCCGAACCTTAATATCGAGTACCCCGCCTTCGGTCTGGATACTGCGTTCAAGGTGGAGCTCACCAGCGCCGACTACGACCCCGCCAAGCACCGCACCATCGCGATTCTCTCCGAATATGACGCGCTGCCGGGTATCGGTCACGGCTGCGGCCACAACGTCATCGCGGTATCCGGTCTGGGTGCTTTCCTTGCCCTGGCGGATGCGCTCGCCACCGGCCCCGAGGCGTTTAGCGGCAGGGTCCTCTATTACGGCACGCCCGCCGAAGAGTCTGAAGCCGGTAAGGAGCTGATGGCGCGCGCCGGCGCATTCGAACAGGTGGACGCCGCCATCATGGTGCACCCCTACTTTATGGATGTGGCCGATCAGGCGTGGTTGGGTCGCCGCGAATGTCGTGTGACCTATAGGGGCGTGAGCGCGCACGCGTCCTCGCACCCGTTTATGGGTCGTAACGCCCT
>CALGXU010000190.1 GCA_937935205.1 uncultured Rothia sp. | reverse complement strand
GCAGGCACTGGCTTGGTAATACTAGCTTGGTAACACCGGCTTGGTAATAGCGGTCCGGCACTATAGCTAAATACGTTGAGGCGGCATACTCCGGTATGCCGCCTCAACTATTTAACGTCTATAACTGTAGTGACCTTCTATGCCTTACGGCGTAGCGCGCGGCCCACAATATCGGTCAGCGCCGCATGCACCAGCTCGTCCAGGTTCATCGCCTCCAGCGCCTCAAACACAGCCTGGGACTTCTGCTCAATCAGCTGCTCATGCTTGGCGAAAGCGCCCGAAGAAACCATCAGCTCGCGGATGCGCTCCACCTGCTCATTGCTCAGATCGGGATCGCCCAAACTATTGTGCAGAAGCGCCGCATCCTTTTCGTCGAGGGCGGCGGAGGTGAGCGCCACCAAGACGGTACGCTTACCCTCACGCAGGTCATCGCCGGCGGGCTTACCGGTCACCTCGGGCTGACCGAAAACGCCCAGCTCGTCATCACGCAGCTGGAAGCCCTCACCCAGCGGCAGACCGAACGCGCGGTAACCGACAAGTACCGGGTGCTGCTCGCTCACGGCACCGGTGCCGTTCTCCAGCGCGGTAGCATGCAGAGCCAGAGCACCACCAATCGTGAAGGGGTGCTCGCACGAGTACTTGGCGGACTTGAAACGAATCACGTTCAGGGCGCGCTGCAGAGCCGCCTGAGCGTCCTCGGTTTCGAGAACCTCGGAGTAGACGTCCAGGTACTGACCCGCCAGAACTTCGGTGCGCATCCGGTCAAAAATAGTGCGCGCCGGGGCACCATAGATTGCCCCCTCACCCAGGGACGCGAAAACCTCCGCAGACCACGCCAGGGTCAGATCACCGGCAAGAATACCGCCGGTCAGACCGTAGTTGAAAGCATCACCGCGCCAGCTATTCTGCTCGTGCGCCGCCTCGAAACGCTTGTGCACGGAGGGGGCGCCGCGGCGGGTATCGGAGCGGTCGATAATGTCGTCGTGAATCAGTGCGGAGGTCTGGAACAGCTCCACCGCCATGCCGGCCTTCACAATGGACCAGGAGGCGCGGTTCTCGGTCACGGGTGCGCCGCCCGCACCTCGCCAACCCCAGTAGCTCAACAGGGCACGCAGACGCTTGCCGCCGGTGGAGAGGGACTCGATAGCCTCCAGCAGGGGTAGAGTTTCGGCAGAAATGCCCTCGAGTAGCTCGCGTTGGCGGGCAAAAAACTCAGCCATGAGAGTGTCAAAAGCGTGCAGGTAGGCTCGCTGCTCTTCAGCAATACGCTCAGCGAGGTGCGCAGAAGTCGCCGGGATATTCGGGGATGCTACGGTGAGGCTCTCGGTCGCCTGGGGAGTGGGTGCTCCGGAGGGAGAAGGGGGAGTCATACTATCCTCGCTGAAGGTCGCTGTGTACGGTCCTGATGGGGTGCGGTGTGCACTTCTTCTAGCTTAGTGGAGAAACGCCCAAGAGAACGCATTTGCGAACATGTTTACGATATATTGCCTCTATTTTTCGTAGAAATGTGCTATATTTTCGGTAGGTGGGCGTAGAAGGTATGAGGTGTAGAAGCTACGAGGCATAGAAACTACGAGAGGAGGCAACATGGGGCAGATGCGAACCGGCAAGAACAGCGGCGCGCGGAACAGCGGTGCACGGAACGGCCGCGTCATTATGCACCTGGACATGGACGCCTTCTTTGTCAACGTCGAACTCCTTGAAAACCCCGCTCTGCGCGGCGAGCCCATTATCGTGGCGCCCCTGGGTCCCCGCTCAGTGGTCTGCTCCGCCTCCTACGAGGCGCGCGCCCACGGAGTGCGCTCCGGCATGCCGCTCAGCCGCGCCCGGAACCTCAGCCCCAACGCCACCGTCCTGCCGCTGCGCGGCGACTATCGGCACTATTCCCGCGCCGTCATGGCAATCCTGAACGACCTGAGCCCCTACGTGGAGCAGGTCAGCGTGGATGAAGCCTTCGTGGATCTCACCGGCGCCTACCTGCACGGCCAAGACCCCGTCGCCCTGGCGCAGTGCGCTCGCGACCGCATCGCGCAGGAACTCTCCCTGCCCTCCTCCGCGGGGGTGGCACCCAATAAACTACTCGCCAAAATGGCCTCCACCGGTAGTAAACCGAACGGGCTGTGGGTCATTCCGCCCGAACGCGTTCAAGAATTTCTTGAAAGTGATTCTCCTGCCTCAGCCTCCCGAGTAGCTGGGACTACA
>CALGXU010000189.1 GCA_937935205.1 uncultured Rothia sp. | reverse complement strand
CAAAATCAAGCCCTACACCTACATTGACCGTGAGCACAGCAACCGCGTGAACTGGCCCGTAGACCCCAGCCGAGCCGTACTGCTCGTGCACGACATGCAGGTACACTTCGTCCAGGCTTTCGAAGGCGCCAATCTGGGAGAGGGCAACGGTAACCCGGACGCCCAGATCAACGTCGCCATCAAGAACCTGCGCCGCCTCATTGACGCCGCCCACGACGCAGGAATCCCCGTCTACTACACCGCGCAGCCGCCGCGCCAGAACCCCGAAGATCGCCGCCTGCTCATCGACTTCTGGGGCGACGGCCTGCAGAACGACGAGTCCGCCCGCGTGCTCGACGAACTCGCACCGACCGACCGCGACACCGTGCTGACCAAGTGGCGCTACTCCGCGTTCGTGCGCAGCCCCTTCGAGGATCTGCTCAAGGAATCCGGCCGCGACCAGCTCATTATCGGCGGCGTGTACGCGCACATCGGCTGCCTGACCACCGCCCTGGAGGCGTTCATGCGTGACATTCAGCCGTTCATGGTTGCGGATGCGCTCGCCGACTTCTCTGAGGAAGAGCACCGCATGGCGTGCGAGTACGCTTCGGGTCGTTGCGCCCGCGTGCTCAACACTGCAGATGTGCTCGCAGACCTGCAGAAGGCTGAGGCTACTGAGGAGGCGCGCGCATGAGCTGGGTGATTGTGACCGGTGCGAACGGTGGTATTGGTGAGGCTACCGTCCACCAGCTGATTAAGAACGGTTATTCGGTATTTGCGGCTGACCTGGCGGAACAGCCCATTACCCCCTTCGGCACCTACGGCGATGCGCTCTTCCGCTACCGTTCCGTGAATGTGACCAGTGAAGAGTCCGTCATCGCCCTCGCTAACGCCGTGGCGGCGCTCGACGAACCTATCACCGGCGCGGTGCTCGCCGCGGGTATCGCCCACAGCCAGCCGCTGTTGGAAACCAGCTTCGCCACCTGGAAGCGCCTGCACGCGGTCAACTCCGACGGTGTGTTCCTGTGCCTGCGTGAATTCGCCCGCATCATGATTGACCAGCAGGAGTCCGACCCGACGAACAGCCGCTCTCTGGTGACGGTCGCCTCCAACGCGG
>CALGXU010000188.1 GCA_937935205.1 uncultured Rothia sp. | reverse complement strand
CCTGGTGCCCATCTCCTGGTTTGGCCACGTCAGCCAGCAGCCCGGCGGTCCCCAGGGCGTGAACCTGCTCGACTTCAAGGGCCACCGCGTACCCATGATTTCCTTCCCCGGAAACCCGGTGAGCACGCTCATCTCGTACGCACTGATTCTGCGCCCCTACCTGCGTGCCGGCGGCCCCTACGGCGTGCCCTACGCAATCGCCTCCGAACAGGCAACCCTGAACAACGCACCGCGAGGCATGCTCGTCACCGAAACCCCGCTCACCGCGCCGGCAACCAAGCGCCAGTTCCTGCGCGGCACCCTTGCTATGGTCGAGGTGGAACCCGGAACCTACCGGGTGGAGCTCTACCCGGACGTGCTCTCCGGATCGCACCTGCTGCACCGAGCCGCCCAGGCGGATGTGCTCATTGAGCTGGCGCCCGGAACCACCTACACCGGGGGAGAGGCGGTACCCTACCACCGCATTCGTCTCACCGATAACTAAGCGAAACACCCCCGCATTGTTCCTTGCGTGAACGACAAGGAATAATTGAGACTCACACTAGTAACGATTCGCGGCAGAAGAATACCGCGCAGAAGCCAGGAGAAACGATGACCTCTACCTCGCAGCCCAACCAGGAACTGACCCACGTGCGCGCCGACGGCTCGGCGCACATGGTGGACGTTACGGAGAAGTCGGTCACTACCCGTACCGCCCTGGCCGAGGCAACCGTGCGCACCCGCGAAGACGTTATCGCCATGATTTTTGACGCTGACCTGCCCAAGGGGGATGCGCTTCCGGTCGCACGTGTTGCCGGCATCATGGGCGCTAAGCGCACCCCGGAAATCATTCCCCTCTGCCACCCGCTGCCCCTGGGCAAGATTACGGTGGACTTTGAGCGCGGCACCGACTTCGTGCGTATTGAGGCGTCCGTGAAGACCCGCGGCGTTACCGGTGTAGAGATGGAGGCACTCACCGCCGTCTCCTCGGCAGCGCTAACCGTTTTCGACATGATTAAGGCAGTCGATAAGCACGCCGTCATCACCGATATCCGTGTTCTGGAGAAGAGCGGCGGCAAGTCTGGCGACTGGTCCGTCCGCGAGGACTCCTAAGCTGCGGCGGCACCCCCGTCACCTGATAGATACAGAAAAGGAAAGCCAATGAGTAGCGAAGACTACACCATGCCGGAGAACCTGACCGGTCTGGTCATTGTCGCCTCCACCCGCGCAGCCCGCGGCGTGTACGAGGATAAGTCCGGTCCCATCGCCGTGGAGTGGTTGCGCTCGCGCGGCTTTGATACCCCGGATGCCGTGGTCATTGAAGACCGCGATATTGTCGAGTACTTCAACACCCTGGTGGCCGAAGGCAAGAAGAACGGTAACTTGCCGACGTTCATCCTGACCAGCGGTGGTACCGGTCTGAACTCTGACGACCAGACCGTGGAGGCGGTTCGCCCCCACCTGGATAAGGAAGTTCCGGGTATTATGCATGCCTTCTGGATGAACGGTCTGAAGAGCGTTTCCTCGGCGGTGCTTTCACGCGGCGTGGCGGGCGTCATTGACCGTACCTTCGTGATGACCCTGCCCGGTTCGCGCGGTGGCGTGAAGGACGGCGTGGCAACCCTCGACCCGCTGGTTGAGCATATCTGCCGCCAGATGGAGGACTACCATGACCACTAAGCCGCAGAAGGAAGAGTCCCTGGACCATTCGGGCGCGCACGGTGCTGAGCCGAGCGGCTCGACCGTGGTGTTCACCGATATTACGGAAGCTCCCCTGGAACCGCTGTACGCGGCGGCTAAGGCCGAGGTCATGACTGACGCCATGGGTGCCCTGGTAATTTTTGACGGTATTGTGCGCAACCACGATCACGGTAGCGCGGTACGCGGTCTGTCCTATAGCGCGCATCCGCAGGCCCGTGAGTATATTGCGGAGGTTGCCGCTGAGGTTGCGGCCGAGCTGGACGGCGTGCGTCTGTGGGCTGTGCACCGTGTGGGGCCGATTGCTATTGGTGAGTCGGCTCTGACCGTGATGGCGGCGGCTGCTCATCGTGGCCGCGCGTTTGATGCCTGTGAGCTGGTGGCTGACCGGGTGAAGGCTCGTGTGCCGATTTGGAAGGAACAGGAACTGCTCGATGGAAGCATCGAGTGGGTTGGCGTGGATACTTCACCCTGCTAGCCTTCTGAATATTCTGATATCTCTATATAAGCCTGTCAGGGGGATTTCTCTCGGGCAGGCTTATTTTCCTTGAAGCTTGGATCCCCTGAAATCGCAAGCTGCCTCTACTACTTGATGCGAGGAACCCCTATGTCTTCTCATGCTTCTCGTAGCGTGAACGAGCTCTCCGCCGCTGAGCGTGCGTTCTACTCTCGTCAGCTAATCCTGCCCGAAATGGGTTACGAGGCTCAGCTGGCGCTCAAGGGCGCACGCGTGGTGGTGTTGGGCGCTGGTGGTTTGGGAGCACCCGCGCTGCTGTACCTTGCGGGTGCCGGTGTCGGCCAGATTGTGGTGGTTGATGATGACGTCGTGGATGCTTCGAATCTGCACCGCCAGGTGATCCATACGCATGCAAGGGTGGGTAATTCTAAGGCTGAGTCTGCCGCTGAGTCTTTGCGCTCGCTGAATCCTTTGATTGAGGTGTTGCCGGTGCGTGAGCGTCTGACGGAGGCTAATGTTGATGAGCTTTTGTCTGGTGCTGATGTGGTGCTGGATGGTAGCGATAATTTTGAGTCGCGTTATGTGGTGTCGGCGGGGGCTGCGCGTGCTGGGATCCCGCATGTGTGGGCTGCGATTCTTGGCTTTGATGCGCAGCTGAGCGTGTTTTGGGCGGGGCACGGTCCGGTGTATGAGGATTTGTATCCTCAGGCTCCTGCTGCCGGTAGTGTGCCTTCGTGTAGTACTGCCGGTGTGGTGGGTGCTATGGCTGGCGTGGTGGGCGCTGCGATGGCCATGGAGGCGGTGAAACTGCTGACCGGGGTGGGGGAGCCGCTCATGGGTGAGGTTGGCCTATATTCGGCGTTAAGTGGGAGGTGGGAATATATACCTCTTGTAGCTAGCGTGCAAGCTGTGCCTAAGAAAAGTGCCGTTTTGGCCCAAGAAACGAGCCATAAGCCCAAAAATCATGTAACAATTCGTAATATTTCTCAGGAGTTTACAAGCTCTTCTGTCGACTCGAAGCCTCGCTCGATGAACGCTCAGGACCTTAAAAAGGTGTCATTGAGTGAAAATATTGCCCTTTTGGATGTTCGTGAGCGGGTGGAATTCGATGCCTTCGCAATTGAGGGTGCTATTAATCTACCCCTCACTGAACTACTTGAAGCGGCCCGGAATGGCTCTCTTAAGGCCCTGATTGAGCGTAAAATCCCCGCAAATGCCCAGAAAATCGTTATTTACTGCACTGGATACACTCGAACGGTTGAGGCGGCTCGTGAAATAGCGCCTCTGGAGGAGCGTTCTGTGTACATGCTTGAGGGTGGAATTTCTGCCTGGCTTACGGTCTAAAACACCCTTATTTCGCATGAATTAAGCAAGGTTTTTATCTCGTATTTTCCATGCCAAATTTCAGATATATTGGGCAGTATGGAACAAGCATCACAGATTAAGGGCCCGGACGGCCCCCTTACCGATCAGCTGATCAAGTTCGGTAAGTTCTTCTCCCGCTGGGATGAGACTGAAGACGGCCGCGCCGTCTTCCGTGAAGGCGGCCGCGAAGGTGACGCCTTCTACCGTGACCGTTGGAGCCACGATAAGGAAGTTCGCTCTACCCACGGCGTGAACTGCACCGGCTCCTGCTCCTGGAAGGTGTACGTCAAGGACGGCATTATCACCTGGGAAGCACAGGAAACCGACTACCCCTCGGTTGGTCCCGACCGCCCCGAGTACGAGCCCCGCGGCTGCCCCCGCGGTGCAGCATTCTCGTGGTACACCTACTCTCCCACCCGCGTTAAGTACCCCTACGTTCGCGGTCTCCTTCTGGAGATGTACCGCGAAGCGAAGGCAATCCACAACGATCCCGTGGACGCCTTCCACTCCATCGTGTCCGACCCCGCTAAGCGTGCACGCTACGTGAACGCACGCGGTAAGGGTGGCCTGGTGCGCTCGACTTGGGCTGAGGCCCTCGAGCTGATGGCTGCTGCTCACGTGCACACCATCAAGTACTACGGTCCCGACCGTAACACCGGCTTCACCCCGATTCCGGCAATGTCCATGGTGTCCTTCAGCGCCGGTGTTCGCTACATCCAGCTGATGGGCGGCGTCATGACCAGCTTCTACGACTGGTACGCTGACCTCCCCGTGGCATCGCCGCAGGTCTTCGGCGACCAGACCGACGTGCCCGAGTCCGGCGACTGGTGGGACGCTGCGTACCTCATCTTGTGGGGTGCAAACGTTCCGCTGACCCGTACCCCGGATGCTCACTGGGTCTCCGAGGTTCGCTACCGCGGTACCAAGGTTGTCACCGTGAGCCCCGACTACGCCGACAACACCAAGTTCGCTGATGAGTGGCTGCCCGCACAGGCAGGTACCGACGCGGCACTGGCAATGGCAATGGGCCACGTCATCCTCAAGGAGAACTACGTTGACCAGCGTGTCGAGTTCTTCGAGGACTTCTCCCTGACCTACACCGACCTTCCCTTCCTGGTCACCCTGGAAACCCGCGAAGACGGTATTAAGGTTCCCTCCAAGTTCCTGACCGCTGCAAAGCTCGCTGGCGAGGCAGAACAGCCGAATGCTGACTTCAAGCCCGTCCTGATGGACCGCGAGACCGGTGAGGTCTTCGTTCCCAACGGCACCATGGGTCACCGTTACGCTCAGGAAGACCAGGGCAAGTGGAACCTGGATCTGCAGGGTCGTAAGCCGATTCTGTCGATTCGTGACCTGCCCCAGGGCCAGACTGCAGCGGCAGAGATCAAGATGCCGACCTTCGACAACCCGAAGGGTCACGGCGACGTCATTACCCGCGGTGTGCCCGTAGCCTACGTTGAAGGCCACGAAGTCACCACCGTCTTCGACATCATGCTGGCACAGTACGGTGTGGGCCGTGAGGGCCTGCCCGGTACCTGGGCTAAGGACTACGAGGACTGGAACGTTCAGAACACCCCGGCATGGCAGGAACAGATTACTTCTGTCCCCGCCGAGGCTGTTATCCGCGTTGCCCGCGAGTTCGCTAAGAGCGCCCTGGATTCCGGGGGCCGCTCCATGGTCATCTTCGGTGCAGGTATTTGCCAGTGGTACCACGCTGACACCACCTACCGCGCTATCCTCGCCCTGCTGAACCTGACCGGTTGCCAGGGTCGTAACGGTGGCGGTTGGGCTCACTACGTGGGCCAGGAGAAGGCGCGTCCGCTGACCGGTCTGACCAACATTGCGAACGCTCTGGACTGGAGCCGCCCGCCGCGTCACATGATCGGTACCGGCTTCTGGTACATGCACACTGACCAGTTCCGTCAGGATGCATACTCCACCGACTACCTGCAGTCCCCGCTGGCTAAGGGCGAGCTGCGCGACGTTCACACTGCTGACGTTGTGGCACGTTCTACCCGTATGGGCTGGATGCCGTTCTACCCGCAGTTCCCCGAGAACTCGCTGGACCTGGCAGATAAGGCAGAGCAGGCAGTGGCACGCGGCGAGGCTTCCTCGAATGCGGACTACATTGCACAGCGCCTGAACTCCGGTGACCTGGAGTTCTCCGTTGAGGACGTTGACAACCCCATCAACTGGCCTCGTACCCTGACCCTGTGGCGTTCGAACCTGTTCGGTTCCTCTGCTAAGGGTGAGAGCTACTTCCTGAAGCACCTGGTCGGTAGCATGGACAACGTCCAGGGCTCCGATTCGGAGAAGCTGCCGAACGAAGTGAAGTGGGTTGATGAAGCACCTCAGGGCAAGCTGGACCTGCTGGTCACCTCGGACTTCCGTATGACCTCCACCACCTTGCTGTCTGACATTGTGCTGCCGACTGCTACCTGGTACGAGAAGCACGATATCTCCTCGACCGATATGCACCCGTTCCTGCACGCGTTCTCCCCGGCAATTGACCCGCCGTGGGAGGCAAAGACCGACCACGAGACCTTCAAGGCTCTGGCGTACGAGTTCACTCGCCTGGCTAAGAAGCACCTCGGCGTCCGTAAGGACATCGTTTCGGTCCCGCTGCTGCACGACACCCCCGGCCAGATTGCTCAGCCTGGCGGTCACGCACCCGACTGGAAGAACACTCCCGGTATGGTTGGCGTACCCGGCAAGAACATGCCGAACTTCGTCACCGTCGAGCGTGACTACGGCGCACTGTACGACATGTACACCACCATTGGCCCGCTGTTCGACAAGCTCGGTGCAACTACCAAGTTCATCACTTACGACCTGAAGGACGAAGTCGCGAAGATGGCTAAGGAATTCGGCGTGATGGACTCCGGTAAGGGCGCAGGCCGTCCTGCACTGGACACCGACGTGAAGATTGCCGAATCCATCATGATGATTTCGGGTACTTCTAACGGTGAGGTAGCTATCAAGGGCTTCAAGGAGCTCGAGAAGCAGACCGGTCTGCACCTGATGGACTTGGCAGAAGGTAACGAGGAACGTCGTATTACCTTCCCGATGACCCAGTCCGCACCGCAGCCCGTGATGACCTCCCCCGAGTGGTCCGGTTCGGAGACCGGCGGTCGCCGTTACGCTCCGTTCACCGTCAACATCGAGAAGAAGAAGCCGTTCCACACCCTGACCGGCCGTATGCACTTCTTCCTCGACCACGACTGGATGCACGAAATGGGCGAGGCTCTGCCGATCTACCGTCCGCCGCTGGACATGACCGGCTTGTACAACGAGCCTGAGCTCGGTACTACCGATGGTGTTTCGGTTGCTGTCCGCTACCTGACCCCGCACAACAAGTGGGCAATTCACTCGCAGTACTTCGACAACCACTACATGCTGAGCATGTTCCGTGGTGGCCCGACTGCGTGGATGAGCCCGCAGGATGCTGACAAGATTGGCGTCAAGGACGGCGAGTGGATTGAGTGTGTGAACACCAACGGTGTCTTCGTGGGCCGTGCGGTTGTTTCTCACCGTATGCCTGAGGGCGTCTGCTTCGTCTACCACGCTCAGGAGCGTATGGTTAGCCCGAAGTCTGAAGTCACCGGTAAGCGCGGTGGTATTCACAACTCGGTGACCCGTATTCTTCTGAAGCCCACCCACATGATTGGTGGCTACGCTCACCAGGCGTTCGCCTTCAACTATCTTGGACCGACCGGTAACCAGCGAGACATCGTCTCGTACATCCGTCGCCGTAAGTCCCAGGAGGTAACTTTCTAATGCGCGTTATGGCACAAGTTGCTATGGTGATGGCGCTCGATAAGTGCATCGGCTGCCACACCTGCTCCGTGACCTGTAAGCAGGCATGGACGAACCGAGCCGGTACCGAGTACGTCTGGTTCAACAACGTTGAGACTCGTCCCGGTCAGGGTTACCCCCGCCGTTACGAGGATCAGGAGAAGTGGAAGGGCGGCTGGGTGCTGAACAAGCGCGGTCGTCTGGAGCTCAAGAGCGGTAACCGCTTCCAGAAGCTCTTCACGATCTTCGCTTCCCCGATTCAGCCCGAGCTGAACGACTACTACGAGCCCTGGACCTACGATTACCAGAACCTGACCAGTGCTCCTCTGGGTGATGACTTCCCGGCTGCTAAGCCGGTCTCCCTCATCACCGGTGAGGACACCAAGGTCGAGTGGGGTATGAACTGGGACGACAACCTGGCTGGTGCGACCGAGTACGGTCACCTGGACCCGCTGGTTGAGAAGGTTCGCAAGAAGGCTGAGGACAAGATTAAGTTCGAGTTCGAGCAGACCTTCATGTTCTACCTGCCTCGTATTTGTGAGCACTGCCTGAACCCCTCCTGCATGGCTTCTTGCCCCTCCGGCGCTATCTACAAGCGCGCTGAGGATGGCATCGTTCTGGTTGACCAGGACCGTTGCCGCGGTTGGCGTCAGTGCATCACCGGCTGCCCCTACAAGAAGGTGTACTTCAACCACAAGACGGGTAAGGCTGAGAAGTGTACCTTCTGCTACCCCCGTATTGAGGCTGGTATCCCGACCGTGTGTGCTGAGACCTGTGTTGGTCGTATGCGCTACATCGGCATCTTCCTCTACGATGCAGACCGCGTGACTGAGGCTGCTTCGGTTGAGGACGAGAAGGACCTCTACGAGGCTCAGCTGTCGCTGATGCTTGATCCTTCGGATCCGGCTGTGATTGAGCAGGCTCGTAAGAACGACATCCCCGATGCGTGGATTACTGCAGCTCAGAAGTCGCCCGTGTACAAGCTGGCGAAGGAGTGGAAGGTGGCTCTGCCCCTGCACCCCGAGTACCGCACCATGCCGATGGTTTGGTACGTGCCGCCGCTGTCTCCGATTGTTGACCTGCTCAAGGAGCAGGGTCACGATGCTGAGAACAGCAACAACCTGTTCGGTGCTATTGAGTCTCTCCGTATTCCGGTTGAGTACCTGGCTGAGCTGTTCACCGCTGGTGACACTGAGGTTGTTACTAACGTTCTGCGCCGCCTGGCTGCGATGCGTTCGTACATGCGTGACATCAACCTCGGTGGCGAAGGCAACGAGGAGATCGCTCAGGCTGTCGGCATGACCGGTCAGCAGGTGTACGAGATGTACCGCCTGATGGCTATCGCTAAGTACAACGAGCGTTACGTCATTCCTAAGGCTCACATGGAAGACGCCCACAACCTTGAGGAAATGGGTTGCTCCCTGAGCGTGGATGGCGGACCCGGCATGTACGGCGATGCGTTCAACGACATGGAGGGTCGCCCGACCCCCGTGTCCACCGGTGTCTACGAGGCTAACAACAAGGTCAGCTTGTTCAGCTGGGACGGTTCTTCCCGTCCTGATGGCCTCTTCCCGAATACCACCGGAAAGAAGTAATAAGTGGCTGGATTTTTTTCCAAGCTCATGGGCAAGGCCGGTTCCGAGGCTGCGGTCTCGGAGCCGGCTCAGCCGGAGAACCCGTTCGATATTGATTACGGTCCCGGCGAGGATAAGGACTCGGTGATTTACCAGGTGAGCGGTATGCTCCTGGGCTACCCTGACGAGGAAACTCTGAAGGTTCTGCCTGAACTGGTGGAGATTACCGCTTCCACCCAGGATGAGGCTTTCATTGCTGCCGTTGATGCGGTTCAGCAGTGGCTGACCTCTAAGGACCTGGAGGATGTGCAGTCCGAGTACGTGCAGGAGTACGACCTTTCGCGTCGTCATTCTCTGCATCTGTCCTATTGGACCGATGGCGATACCCGCCGCCGTGGTGAGACTCTTCTGCGTTTTAAGCAGATGTACCGCGACTCCGGTATGTTGACCGTTTTGAACGGTGAGCTTCCGGACTACCTGCCGCTGGTGCTGGAGTTCTGTGCGTTGGTGGATCGCCGTAAGGGCCGTTCCGCTTTGCAGGCGTACCGTCCGTCCCTTGAGCTTCTTCGTCTGTCCATGAAGGATGGAAATCTGCCCCACTACGGGTTGTTGCAGAGCATCTGCGATACCCTTCCTGGCGTCTCTCCGCAGACTCAGGAGGAGGTTCAGAAGATGGCTGGATACGGCCCTCCCGTCGAGACTGTTGGCCTGAATGGTTACGCTGATCATCAGCTACTTCAGCAGGCTTCGGCTCGTTCTAACTAGTTTTATCCCTTGTGAGGAGACAACACGTGTACGTACTTGCTTCTGAGAACGCAGGACATGCTGCACAGGCTGTAGCCGATCCGGGTATTGTTGACATCCTGCTGTGGGGCGTTCTGCCCTATGTTGCACTGGTCGTTCTGATTGGTGGCACCATTTGGCGTTACCGTACTGACCAGTTCGGATGGACTACCCGCTCGTCCCAGGTCTATGAGTCGAAGCTGCTGCGCATCGCTTCGCCCCTGTTCCACTACGGTCTTGCGGCCGTTTTCCTTGGTCACGTTGGTGGCCTGGTGGTTCCTAAGTTCCTGACTGATTACGTCTTGTCGGAAGATGCTTACCACATGATGGCGCTGGTTGTTGGTTCTGCCGCAGCAATTGCGACCATTATTGGTATGTTTATTCTGATTGGTCGCCGTGCTTCGAACTCTCGTGTTCGTTCGGCTACCACTCGTAATGATGTTCTGATGTATGTCGTTTTGGTTCTGGTGATTCTCGCTGGTACCGCGGCTACTCTGCTTTCGGCCCTGGACCCCACGGGCGGTTTGCCTCCGGTGAATGGTCACGAGGTTCACTTCAACTACCGTGAGACCATTGCTGTTTGGTTCCGTTCGCTGTTCTACTTCCACCCTGAGGTGGCTCTGATGGTGAATATTCCTGTGGCTTTCAAGATTCACATCGTGGTGGCTATGGTCCTGTTCATCATTTGGCCCTTTACCCGCCTGGTGCATGCACTGACTGTGCCCCTGCACTACCTCTTCCGCCCCTACACCGTGTACCGCTCTCGTGGCGGCCAGCGTGTTGGTGCACGTCGAGGTTGGGATCCGGTAGGCACTCTCCCGCGTGAGCGCGCCGACCGCTAATACACACATCCATATTGCAAAAGAGGAAATATGAGCACCCCTGCTGCACCGAGCTACGACCTGAAGAATGGTCAGCTCCGTAACGTTCTGCTTGCAACCTTCGCCTCAACCATTGGTTTCTGGGCGTGGACCGTTGTTGGCCCGCTGGCGAAGATGTACGCAAAGCAGATGCACCTGGACGCTGGTATGACCAGCCTTCTGGTTGCTATGCCGATTTTTATCGGCGCTATCGGCCGTATTCCCGTTGGTGGTCTGACTGACCGCTACGGTGGTCGTATTATGTTCACCGTTGTTCTGGCGATTAGCGCACCCCTGGTCTTCCTGGTTGGTGTTGCTGGTCAGATGAACTCGCTGCCCATGCTGCTTGTTGTGGCATTCTTCCTGGGTATTGCGGGTACCGTGTTTGCTGTGGGTATTCCCTTCAGCTCCGCATGGTATGACGCTTCCAAGAAGGGCTTTGCGACCGGTGTGTTCGGTGCCGGCATGGTGGGTACTGCAATTTCCGCATTCGTTACCCCCCGCCTGGTGCAGGGTATCGGTTACTTCCCGACTCACATTCTGATTGCTGTGATCTGTGCAGTAACCGCCGTGATTTCTTTCGTGTTCCTGAAGGATTCCCCGGCAACCATCGGCCGTGAGGTTACTCCGCTGATGCCGAAGATTGTTCAGGCATTCAAGGCGAAGACCACTTGGCAGCTCTGCTTCCTCTACGCAGTTGTGTTCGGGGCGTTCGTGGCATTCTCGAACTACCTGCCCACTTACCTGAGCAACATCTACCACTTCGACGCTAATGACGCTGGTATGCGTACGGCTGGCTTTGCGGTTGCTGCTGTGATTGCTCGTCCCTTCGGTGGTGTCCTGGCGGATAAGTTTGGTCCGAAGATTATCTCCCTCATCTCCCTGGGCGGTGTGGTGATCCTGGCAGTTATTACCGCGTTCCAGCCTAATGCTGAGCACGTGT
>CALGXU010000187.1 GCA_937935205.1 uncultured Rothia sp. | reverse complement strand
CGATGTTGACCCGGCGGAACTTCTGGGCGAGACGGAAGAACATTCAGAAGAGCAGGCGGTAGAGCAGGTAGTAGAGCCCGTTCAGGATGCTCCGGCTCAGCCCGCTCAGCCCGTTGCACATACTCAGCCTGTTGTGCCTGCACTTTCTGCACCTGCGCCCGCTGCCCCCGTGTTGAATCCCGAGGAAGCCGCCGCCGCGGAACAGCTGCTCGAAAGCCGCGGCTCCATCATGGAGGCGGCGCAGCTGGAATCCATGTTGCACGAGCGTCTGGTGTGGGTGACTGCCACCGGCAAGTCGGTGTCCCGCTCCTCGGTGCTACAGTACCGCGAACGCGCCTTCACCCAGCAGGGCGCCCCGCTCAAGCAGGGTGTGCAGGTGCTGGATTCTTCGAGCGTGCTGGTCATGGCGGCGGTTGCGACCGCGCGTGGTCGCGTGAGCCGTTCGAGCATCTGGCATTACGACGCTGAGCGCGGCCTATGGCGTCTGCGCTTCCGCCAGGAGACCCCCGCCTCATAAGGTTCAGCTCCTAAAGCTCGGCGCCTGTTTTACGGGCTCTTGGGCCCTCAAAATTTCCGCGCAATAAAACCCCGCCGCATCCTCACTTTCGAGGAGGCGGCGGGGTTTTTTCTCAATAGATGTTCGTCGCCTTCTGGCGATTCTGGCAGGCGGCATGTCGTGCGGCCGGGACCTTTAAACCGCCCGGTCTGCCGCCTGCCTGCGGGTGGGCCTTAGATAGTGCTCTGTAGCCCTGACCCCTTAGCCGACGAACATGGAGGCGTTAGCCTGCTCGGTGTCTGCGTAGTTCACGCCTGCGCGGGTGAGCGCCTCGTTGATCTGGGTGATGGATGCTTCGACCTGGCGCTGGGTTGCGTGCCACTGGTCCAGCACACCCTGGAAATTAGTGGATGCGGAGCCGGTCCAGGAGCTCTGCAGATCGTGCAGGGATGCGGTCATGCCGTTGACGTCTGCGGTGATGGATGCGACGTAGGATCGTGCCTGTGCGCTCTTGGCTGCGATGACTTCGGAATCGACATTGAACTGTGCCATGGTTTTTCTCCTTTGAGATATGTGAGATGGGTGGGGCGGTTGCCCCGTGGTGGCGCTTGGGGTTTGGATCTCTGGAAGGGTTGAGTTCCTGACCGGAAGCTTGTTATCACTATATCTTTCAAAATGCATCAAATGAGCTAAAAAATTATGATTTGATAAATCTGTGGATAAACCCGCCAGATTCACTCCACCATCTCGAAAAAATCGAAAACCCTCCCGAAAATGACGCCCCCATGACGTGCCCATGACGCGCACAGCCGCGCCCCGTCTGCTTTTTTCCTGCCTGCCCACGCATACAGCAAAACCCCCGAACCGTAGAACACTCAAGTTCTACAATCCGGGGGTTATGCGTCAGCGTTACTTTATCAGCTGCGTTACTTCATTAGCTGCTCATCCGAGACGGGCGGCGGATAGAACGGCAAAGAAATCACGAAGGTAGCACCGCCACCATCGGTCTCCTCAATATGGATCCTGCCATCATGCTGCTCAATAATTGCGGCCACAATGGACAGACCCAGGCCCGTACCACCGGTCTCACGCGAACGTGATGCATCGGTGCGGTAGAAACGCTCGAAGACGCGCTCACGGTCCTCGCCGTGAATACCGGGGCCGTGGTCGCGCACCTCCAGCACGGACAGCGGGAAGCCGGGAACCTCTTCGCGCACGCCCACCGCAATCTCCAGGGGAGAGCCGTCGGGGGTGTAACGCATGGCGTTGGTCAGCAGGTTCGCCACGACCTGACGCAGGCGTGATTCGTCGCCGAGCACGGTTGCGGAGGTCGGCGCCACCTCTTCGTTCAGACCCACCAGGGACACTGCACGATCGGGTGCCGTAGCGTAGGCGTCGTTACTAGCGTCCACCGCCAGGTTGAACAGGTCGAAGGGCGCCAGCTTGGATTCGCGGCGCTCATCAATACGCGCCAGGGTCAGCAGGTCTTCCACGAGCTGGCCCATACGCTTGGACTCCGATTCGATACGGCTCATCGCGGTAGCGACAGCCTCATCGGTCGGTAGCGCACCCTGACGGTATAGCTCCGAGTAGCCTCGAATACTGACCAGCGGGGTGCGTAGCTCATGCGAAGCGTCACCCACAAAGCGGCGCATTTTCGCCTCGCTTTTCTCGCGGGCTTTGAAGAGCATTTCAATCTGGGTGAGCATCGTGTTCAGCGAAACCGCCAGGTTACCAATCTCGTTGCTGGGGTTGTAGTCCTCAATACGCTGCGAGAGGTCACCGGCAGCGATCTTGGCGGCGGTCTGCTCCACACGAGCCAGCGGCTCGAAGGTACGGGTTACAATCACCCAGGTCATCGCAATCGCGGAGGCGAGAGTCGCCAAACCAAACGCGAAGGTCAGCACGCCCACGAGGGCGACCACCTGGTTCGTCTGTTTCAGCGGCATGGCAATAATCAGGGATGCCGCCTCCGGTAGCCCGGAAGAGTCGTTCGACTCAATGGGCACGGCGAGCACACGCCAATCGGAGGAGCTGCCCACCGCGTTGACGGTGACCGCCTCCTCGTTTTGCTTGCGAACCTTCTCTTCGGTCCAGCCCTGTAGCGCCGGCTCGCTGAACTGACCGCTGTCCTCGGACTTGAGCGAGTACAGTACGTTGCCGTCCTTGTCGAGCAGGTACAGGCGGTAGGTGCTCAGGGATTGTTCCTGATTGCCGGAGGGGCGCACGGTCGCCAGCTGCACGAGTGAGGGGGCGCTGTTCTTCATCTCTTCGTCCAGCTGGTGCACCATCTGGGCGCGCAGAGCGGAAATCGCCACCAGGCTCGTCACCGCAATGGAGAGGGCGATGAGCATGGAGGTGATGAGCACCAGCTGGGTGCGAAGGGAGAGAGACTGGGGGATCCGGTCGAGGGGTTTGAGCGCCACGTTAGCCTCGAGAACCGCGAATCATGTAGCCCACACCGCGCTTGGTGTGGATGAGCGGCTCGTGGTTTTCACGGTTGTTGTCGATCTTGCGGCGCAGGTACGAAATGTAGGACTCAACGATGGAGGAGTCGCCGTTGAAGTCGTACTCCCACACGTGGTCGAGAATCTGCGCCTTGGACAGCACGCGGTTGGCGTTGAGCATCAGGTAGTGCAGCAGGTTGAACTCGGTGGGGGAGAGGTCAATCTCTTCGTCACCGAGGAACACTTCGTGGGTGTCCACGTTCAGGGTGAGGGCGTCAACGCGCAGTACGGCGTCGTCCTCGTCCTGGACGCTGCGGCTACGGCGCAGAATGGCGCGGATGCGGGCGATCACCTCGTCGAGGGAGAAGGGCTTGGTGACGTAGTCGTCGCCACCGGCACCCAGGCCGGTCACCTTGTCCTCGGTGGCGTCCTTTGCGGTCAGGAAGAGCACGGGGATGGTGGTGCCGTTTTCGCGTAGGCGGCGGGTCACCTCGAAGCCGTCCATGCCGGGCATCATGACGTCCAGGACAATGAGGTCGGGGTTTTCGGCGTGTGCCTTTTCGAGGGCTTCGCGGCCGTTGCCGGCGGTCACTACTTCAAAACCGGCAAAACGCAGGGAGGTGGCGAGCAGTTCAAGAATGTTGAACTCGTCATCGACGACTAGGAGTTTTGCTTCAGTAGACATACTCTATCTTTCTCTCTGAATGGCAGGCTGTACTTGATAAGTGAATGATGTGTGTGAGCTTGCGGCTCAAATCTTTATGCCTTGTTGCGGCGCATGACTGACAAGATGAGTGCGGCCATGAGGGCAATAAAGGCGACAGGGAGGAGGACCAGCGGAATCTGGCTCATGAGGGCGGGCGGCGCTGCCCCAACCCACTTCATCACGAGCATGGCGACTCCGGTGAGCAGGCAAATCAGGGCGAGAAGCGCACCTGCCGCGCCGAGCCAACGGATAGCTCCGGCGTAGGGAAGGGGCGCGGGCACCCGGTCTGCGGTATTGCGCGTGTCCTGTACGGGTTCATTACTCATAAATTTAACCGTATCAGCTCACACACAGCTGTTAATGGGCGAAGCCCCAGATTTAGCGGTTTGAGACTCAAATTCACAGCGTATGCGAAGCTTGGGGGTACGGCCGCACTGTTTGCGCACGCGAGATGCTTTAATAGGGGTATGTCTGAACAGGTTATTGAACTGCTCCCCGAAACTACGCCCGCTGCTGACGCGCCCGCAGAGTCCGCTGTGCCTTCTGCCGCGCCTGAGAGCACCGATGAGGGTAGCGCTGTACCTGCTGAGACTCAGCCCTCCGTGAACGCTGAAGAGACTGTAGCGGCTGATGCTCCCGCCGAGGAATCTACCTCCGAAGAAGCTGAACAGAACGAAGACTCCACCCCCGACCCCTTCACTCCGCTGGATGAAGAGGTGGGTACCCCCTCCCTGGGTGTTCCGCACAAGCTGCGCCGCACCTCCAAGGTGGATGAGATTCTTGCCGCCGCTAAGGATGTGGCACTGCAGGGTGTCCGAGAGATCGCCCCGGCACGCGCTATCGGCCTGGTGCACCACGTACGCGCTGAGGAAGAGCGCCTGAGCACTCACCTCTTTGAGTGCACCCTGCCCGGTTACCGCGGCTGGTTCTGGTTTGCGACCCTCTCGCGTGCGCCTCGCTCCCGTGTAGCAACCATTTGCGAGGTTGGCCTGCTGCCCGGTGATGACGCGCTGATCGCACCGGATTGGGTGCCATGGGCTGACCGCGTTCGCCCGGAGGACCTGCAGGAGAACGCCGAGCAGGAGAAAGCAGAGTCTGCTGAAGCCACTGAGGCAGAGGAATCTGCTGAGTCCGGTGAGCCCGTAGAGAACAAATCTGCTGTGGAAGAAATTGCAGAGGCTGAGTCCGCAGAGTAGAGCTTACTATTCACTCCTCTTAATAAGGGGTGGGCTAGCAAAATGCATGTATAAAGTGTTGTATTGAGTCGTCCAACGGTTATTGTTGGGCGACTCAATGACTTAAGCCGTGGCAAAAGCCGCTGAAAAAGTACATAATAGATTATTGAATTAAGTAACGACTTAGGCAGTGCTATCTAAGCACTGTTGCGGTGATAGCTGGGAGAGATATATGACAGACCTCATCGATACCACAGAGATGTATTTGCGCACCATCCTCGAACTGGAGGAAGAGGGCATCGTCCCCATGCGTGCGCGCATCGCTGAACGACTCGAGCACTCCGGCCCGACCGTTTCCCAGACTGTGGCACGTATGGAGAAGCACGGCCTGCTCACCGTTGAGCCGGACCGCCACCTCGAACTGACTGAGGAAGGCCGCCACAAGGCGGTTGAGGTCATGCGTAAGCACCGCCTGGCTGAGCGCCTGCTCTCCGACATTATTGGCTTGGAGCTTGAGTACGTGCATGAAGAGGCATGCCGCTGGGAGCACGTCATGAGTGACAAGGTGGAGAAGCGCATCCTGGAGATGCTCAAGGACCCCAAGTTCTCCCCGTACGGTAACGCTATCCCCGGCCTGGAGGACCTGGGCCACGTGAGCGAGACGAACGACGAGCGCACCGTGCCCATGTCCCTGGCTGCACGCGACTCTGGCCCCGAGGATCGTTTCACCATTTCTCGCTTCCCCGAGTCCATTCAGACTGATGTTGAGCTGCTGAAGCTGCTGGCTGACGCTGGTATTGTCTACGGCGCTTCGGTGTCCGTGGTTGCTGGCCAGAACGATGACGTGATTGTTCACGCCGATGGTGAAGAGGATACCCTCTCCCTGGATATGGACGTGGCAAACGCAATCGTGGTAAAGCGCGGCGGCAGCCTCTAAGCTCCAGTTTTGAGAGTCTGCTAACCCAGTTCACACTCTAAACGGTGGTATCGCTTCCCTTTATGGAGGCGGTGCCACCGTTTTGTGCACTTGTTGGGGTTGCACAGCCTTGCGGGTAGGCTTTGGGAAGCTGATACGCCTAGTGGACGGGATATTTCAGAGTTTGGTCATGTGTGCGGGCGCATATACTCCTCTCTCAGGGTTTTAGCAACTGCGCTTGAGTGCATTTTTCGCGTTTTTCGCTTAAATCTGAGGTTGAAACTGAGGGAAATGCCGGTACTTGAACGATTTCTGAGAATGGACACTTAAGAGACGAGGCTCATTTTTAAGAGTTTTGAACCCTGTCCTTAAGGGGTGCTGGCGCATTAAAAGCGAATGTGCATCCTTGTGAAACGCCTAGTCAAACGCCTTAAGTTGCTTAAGCTCTCGCAAATAAACGGGGTTCTGGTTGCCCAAACTCGTTCCGTTCCGCCGGGGGTGAAAGTCCAAAATTTAAGCCCGAATGAAGTGACAACTGGGAGTTTTCTGTGTATTCTCGATTTGTGCCCAAATCCTCATCGTAAGAGGGCACCGTCGAAGCGGTTCCGCTGAGTTCTGCCAACGCTTCGATGTACGTCTACCCAATATGGCAGAAGCGGGGGACCCAATCCCCAAGCTGGGATACGGCTTCTCAATCGAGAAGCCTCGGGGCTAAGTCACTTCGGTGGCCGAGCGAATCCATGCTCGAGCCCGACAGCTCACCTCGTCAGGCAATGGAGGAATTACCAATGGCTAAGAAGATCGTACGTACCGCAGGTGCAACCCTCGCAGCAGGCGCAATCCTGCTCGGCTCGACCGTTCCCGCGAACGCATTCGCACAGATCCCCGCTGCAGCTGATCTGTCCTACGACTACACCAACTACGAGTTCGACTACACCAGCTACAACACCCCCGCAACCACCTACGTTGCACCCCAGGCTCAGGCACAGCAGACCTACGTTGCTCCCGCAGCAGCTCCGGCTCCTGCAGCTGAGACCTCCTACGTAGCACCCCAGGCTGAGGCACAGCAGGCTTACGTTGCACCCGTTGCAACCGAGGCTCCCGCTGCACCCGCAGCTTCCTCCGCTTCCACCGGTAACGCATCCCGCGACGCAATCGTTGCAACCGCAATGAGCGGTCTGGGTGGCGCATACGTTTGGGGCGGCAAGACCTTCGGTGCATGGGACTGCTCCGGCTTCACCTCTTGGGTTTTCGCTCAGCACGGCATCAAGCTGACCGCTTTCACCTACGCAATGAAGAACGAGCTGCGCCCGACCTCTAACCCCCAGCCCGGCGACATCGTCTTCCAGAACGGCTACAGCCACGTTGGTATCTACCTGGGCGACGGCAAGATGATCTCCGCTCTGAACCCCACCAACGGTACCCTGGTGCACCCCACCTCCTGGATGTCCGTTGACGGCTACTACACCGCTCTCTAAGCCTTAGCGCATAAGAGCTGGGTCTAGCCCAACATACTTCTCAAAAGGCGCCTACCCCGCACGGGGTGGGCGCCTTTTGTGTACCCGAGAGATTCCACGAAAATACCGCCGAGAGTGCACCTTTCGTACGGGTGCATTCTCGGCGGTATGTGTTTTAGGCGGTACGTGTTTTAGCGTAGGCGGCTAGGATGCGAGAGCCTGCAAAAGCCTCTGCGGGTCCTGCTCCCACTCGCTGAGTTCAGCACGCAGATTAGCCCGCGCAGGCTCCTCCCAGAGCGTGAGAGCCTCTTCGGAGAGGAAGATGCGCTCGCGACCCAGGTTGGAACGCAGGAAGGTCGTACGACCGGTACGGAACGCCTCATCGTCAAAATGGGAGTACTCGCTACGCACCCCGCGCAGGTAGCGGCGATAGCGTGCCGAATCAGCCGCCAGGATAGCCATATCGGCATCGAGGAAAAACTGAATATCCTCCGGCTCATAGCCCGCCGGTAGTTCGGCAGACTCGGGCAGTTCGTGGGTTGCCGTGGCACGCACCAGAAGACACACCATCTGCAGCTCATCCTCACTTAGTAGACCCGCGGTAACTAGCGGCTCCAGGGATGCGCTCGCCAGCTGCTCGCTACGGCGCTCATCCTCACCCGGCGCGCCCTCATAGACCGCGTCATGGAACCACGCCGCCAGAACCAACGCCAGGGGAGTAGAACCCTGCGTGCGGTGTGCGTAGAGGCGGTCCAGGTCGGTGAGCATCTGCGAAAGGTGCCCGCTGTGGTGGTAGGCGCGGTGCGGCTGCTCCCACGCCTGCAGTAGGCTCTCACCCAGCTCCGCCACCTGCGCCGCGAGTTGAGCTCGCAGCTCGGCAGGAGCATCCACGTGCTTGAGGCGGGGCGTAAACGCCGCCTCCCAGGCGCGAAGCAGGCGCGGGCGAATCTTCTCGGGGCGCTCCTTCAGGGGAATCCGTAGACCGCTGGCAATAAGCGTGCGAGTCAGCTCCGAGCCGCTAAGCTCAATCGCGCCCGCCTGTACTAGATCCTCGTAGCGGTGCGCCGGCACATCGTAGTGGTCGCGGTCGAAAGCGCGCTCACTGATGCCCGCCGCCGCGGCGAAACCGTGCAGTTCCGCCAGGGACACATCGGAGATGAGGTGCGAGAAGACGGTGCCGTGTGCGGGCCAGGTGGGCGGGTCAATGTAGATGCTCATTCGTACATTGTAGGAGCGGTTCTGCCGCCGGGGGCGGGTGTCTTCGGGCGGTGAACGCAGGGCGGTGAACACGGGCTGTGCGGACTCGCGGTGCGGGGTGCTTTATACTGGATAGGTACGCCCTCGTAGCTCAGGGGATAGAGCACTTCTCTCCTAAAGAAGGTGTCGGACGTTCGAATCGTCTCGGGGGCACACAAAACCGGTATTCACGCCGGTACGAGAAAACCGCCCGTCGCTTGCATTAGCAGGCGCGGGCGGTTTTCTTATCTCTGATCGAAGGATGGAGTGGCGGATGACTGAACGGGTAGGAGCCGCGGAGTAAATGCGGTAGCATGGAATATCGAACGTGTATTCTAGGCAGCGAGGTAGATGATGAGCGACAAGCCCGAACAGCAGAAGCAGCCCTTCACCGAACAGGACGGCCTGTTCGCCGCCGAACTCGTCACCCCCGCAGCACCGGTAGCGGATGATGAGCCGCCCTTTGACCCCTACTACGACGTACCCCCTGCCGAGGACGACTACTACGCCCCTCCCATGGATGCTGCAGCGATGGATGCTCCGGTGATGGAGGCGTCCGCACAAGACCTACCCGCCGCCCTGCCCACCGGCATGCCCGCCTACGGTGCCCCTGCTACCAGCGCGCCCGTTCCTGAACTCGGCGTACCCGCAGCCTTCACCGCCGCAGACCCGCTCGGCGACTTCATGCCGCCCGCCTACCGCGTCGGTGGTTACGGTGAGGATTTCGACCCCGCCGACCCCTACGGCGAACGCACCCACAGCCTCAACGCTGTGGACCCCGCATCCCTCACCGCCGGGCTCAATGAACGCCAGGAAGAGGCCGTGCTGCACTCCGGCTCGCCCCTGCTCATCGTCGCGGGCGCCGGCTCCGGCAAGACCCGCGTGCTCACCCACCGCATCGCCTACCTGCTCGCAACCCACCGCGCGACCCCCGGCCAGATTCTCGCCATCACCTTCACCAACAAGGCTGCCGCTGAAATGCGTGAACGTATTGAGGCGCTGGTCGGCCCGCGCGCCAAGCACATGTGGATTTCGACCTTCCACAGCTTCTGCGTGCGCGTGCTGCGCCGTGAGGCCGCCGCCCTGGGTCTGAAGTCCACCTTCACCATCTACGATTCGACTGACTCGCAGCGCCTGTTGAGCCTGATTATTAAAGAGCTCAACCTGGATACCAAGAAGTTCACCGCCAAGGCCGTGGGCAACCGTATCTCCGCGCTGAAGAACGAGCTGGTCAGCGCCGAAGCGTACGCATCCCGCGTGGCGAGCGATAACCCGTACGAGAAGACCATCTCGCAGATTTACACCGTCTACACGCAGCGTCTGCGCGCCGCCAACTCCCTCGACTTTGACGACCTGATTGGCCGCACCGTCTTTTTGCTCAAGAAGTTCCCCGAAATCGCGAACTACTACCGCCGCAAGTTCCGCCACATCCTCGTGGACGAGTACCAGGACACCAACCACGCCCAGTACCAGCTGGTGCGTGAACTGGTCGGCGCCCACACGAAGGCACCGGCTGACCGCGGCCCCTACCCGGACGCCGTGCCCCCGGCGGAGCTGACCGTCGTGGGTGACTCCGACCAGTCCATCTACGCCTTCCGCGGCGCGGATATCCGCAATATTACGGACTTCGAGAAGGACTACCCGAACGCCCACACGATTCTGCTGGAACAGAACTACCGTTCCACGCAGAACATCCTCTCCGCGGCGAACGCGGTCATTGAACGCAACCCCGACCGTCGCCCCAAGAAGCTGTGGACCGCCTCCGGCGCGGGCGCGAAAATCATCGGTTACGTCGCCGAATCCGAGCACGCCGAGGCACGCTACATCACCCGCGAAATTGACCGCCTGTCGGATGAGCACGGCGTGCAGCCCGGTGACGTCGCAATCTTCTACCGCACCAACGCGCAGTCCCGAACCCTCGAGGACATGCTCATGCGCGCCGGCCTGCCCTACCGCGTGGTCGGTGGTACCCGCTTCTACGAGCGTAAGGAAATCAAGGACGCCCTGGCGTACCTGCGCGCCCTGAGCAACCCCGATGACGACGTGAACGTGCGCCGCATCCTCAACGAACCCAAGCGCGGTATCGGTGCCAAGTCTGAGTCCGTGGTGGCGGAGTACGCGAGTGCGAACCGCATCTCCTTCTACGCCGCCGCACGCCAGGCAGCCGACATCCCCGGCCTGGGTGCCGCCGCGGTCAAGAAGTACGCCGAGTTCGTGCGCCTCATGGACGACCTGGAGCAGATCGCCCGCACCGAACCCGCCGCAACCTGCCTGGAAGCGGTCCTGGAGCAGACCGGGTACCTGGCGGCTCTGCGCGCCTCCAAGGACATTCAGGACGAATCGCGCGTGGAGAACCTCTCCGAGCTGCTTGACGCCATGGTCGAGTTCGAGACCGAGAACCCCGGCGCCGACCTGGAGCAGTTCCTCGAACACGTGGCTCTAGTCGCTGATGCCGACTCGATCCCGAACCGCCCCGCCAGCGCGGAGGGTGAGAACGCCTCCGCCGCACAGATTGCCGCCGAAGCCGCTGAGGCGAAGGCGCAGGGCATGGTCACCCTCATGACCCTGCACACCGCCAAGGGCCTGGAGTTCCCCGTGGTGTTCCTGACCGGCATGGAGCACGGCCTGTTCCCGCATCAGCGTGCCCTGACCGATGAGAAGGAAATGAGCGAGGAACGCCGCCTGGCGTACGTGGGTCTGACCCGCGCCATGGAGCGCCTGTACCTGACCCGCTCGGAAACCCGCACCATGTGGGGTAAGAGCCAGTTCAACCCGCCCTCGCCCTTCCTGGAGGAGATCCCGGAGGAGCTGATTGAGTGGAAGCGCACCGCCGGTTTCTCGGGCTTTGGCGCCTCCGGTATGGGTGCGTATGGCGCTCGCGGCAGTTCCTATGGCGGCAGCTCCTACGGTAATTCGTACGGTGGCGGCTATTCGGGCGGTTCTCGTTCCGGTTACGGTTCTGGCAGCTACTCGGGTGGTTACAGCTCGGGCGGGTACAGTTTCGGTGGCTCGCGCGGCTCATACGACCCCTACGAGTCTCGCCCCGCACGCCGTTCTAGATCGG
>CALGXU010000186.1 GCA_937935205.1 uncultured Rothia sp. | reverse complement strand
CGGAAGCGGTAGTCGCAGTCGTTGGAGCGGACCTTCAGCGGGCCTGCGGGCAGGACGAGGCGCTCGCCGGGGAATGCCTTGGAGATCTTGGCGCGGCGCTCAGCTGCGTAGTCTGCTACGGGCTCGCGGGTGTAGCCGTCATCTTCGGCAGGTGCCCAGTTTGCGGCAATGAATTCGGTGAACGCAGACGCCTTGGGGGTGCTGCGGTGGTCAGTCTTCTGAGCTTCGGTGCTCTTCTCGTTGTTCTCAGTCATGGGTTAATCATATCGCCTTCACCACAGGTGGGCAGGTGTTTTAGCGCTTTTGACCATAAGAGAGGGTGCGGTGGGTCAGAATATATCTTTGACCTGCGACCGGGTGCCCGATATTGCGCCGCCGATATTGGTAGGGTTGAATCAGAAGAGTAGATGACATGCCCTTAAACCCCGCTGAGGTGGCGACGAACTAGCAGGGGCGGGGAAGGAGAGAATATGACGCAGACAGAACACCGAAATAGTGCACCTAATGCGCGGCAGGCGCCGCAGCCCGCTGAATTGGACGCGCCTGAACATCTGAACCGTGCCGGGCGTTACGATTTGCATATTCACTCCGCTATTTCTGACGGCACGCAGAGCCTGACCGAGCTGGTGCCGCTGATTGCTCGCGCCGGGTTGGCTGGGTTTGCGCTGACTGATCACGATACGACGGCTGGTTGGGCGCAGGCGGCTCAACTGGCGGATGAACACGGTCTGGATTTTCTGCCCGGTGCCGAGTTCTCCTGCCGTTACCGTTACACCGACGGTGAGGGCCGCGCACGCACGAAGACTATTCACCTGCTCGCTTATGGTTTTGACCCGGTGGGTTCGGAGTTGGCGCGCCGTGTGGAGGCGATTCGTGCCAGCCGTGAGGGCCGTGCGCAGGCTATTGTGGGCCGTCTTGCCGCTGACTACCCGCTGACCTGGGATGACGTGTTGGCGCAGGTGGGGGAGGGGAACACGGCGGTGGGCCGCCCCCATATTGCTGATGCGCTGGTTGCTGCCGGTGTGGTTGCTGATCGTTCTGAGGCTTTTGCGAAGCTGCTGTATACGGGTAGCCCCTACTATGTGCCGCAGGATGCGCTGGACCCGTTAGAGGCGGTGCGTCTGGTGCGTGAGGCTGGGGGCGTGCCGGTGATTGCGCATCCGATGAGTACGATGCGTGGACCCGCCCTGAGCCTGGAGTACCTGGGTTTGATGGTGGATGCCGGCCTGGCGGGTGTGGAGGTGTATCACCGTGAGAACTCTCCGGAGGACCGGGCGCGTCTGCTGGAGTTCATTGAGCGTCAGCGTGCGGCGGGCCGTGATGTGCTGGTGACGGGTTCGAGTGATTATCACGGTGCGGGCAAGCCGAACCTGCTGGGTGAGAATACGACGGATGCGGTGACGGTGGCGCGTATCCGCGAGCTACTGGCAACTCAGTAGTAAGACGAAAGAGTGTGGGGCGGGTTCCTTATCGGGAACCCGCCTCGCACTCTTTTGTTTTCACCCCATTGCATATTCTCTAAATCTCTACCTGAAGGTTAGGATTTTTGATACGCTGAGAACGTTCTACTCATTGGAGTGCACAAAGATTGTGCCCCCTTATTTTGAAGGAGCTATGGTGCTTCGACAATTATTCACCCGCCCCACGAAGCGGGCTATCCAGGTTGGCGGCACGGTACTGCTTGCAGGCGCCATGGTGTGCGGTAGTGTTCCGGCGTATTCTCTTGGTGTTCTGAAACCTCGCCAGGTGACCCCTATTGTGCAGCCCGATGAACCGGCAGTGACCTGTAACGACCGCGCAATCTACGAATATAAGTACCTTCCGAATGGTTATGTGGATTACAGTCGCAAGATTATCTACGACTGGGCTGAGTGCGTTGGACTGATTTCTGAATACCAGAAGTATCAGCTAATCGAAGAAAACACCGTGATCTCTCGTGGCCAGTTTGTGGAGTATTTGTACCGTCTGTCAGGTTCTCCCGAGGTGAAGAATCTTCCGGCTCAGTCTCCGTATGGTGATATTAAGACTGATGATCCGCGTTTTCCTGTGGTGATGTGGGCTCGTGAGCGGGGCATTACCTGGGGTTGGAGTGATGGGAATTTCCATTACGATGCCCCAGCAGGTGAAAAAACAACGGTGCTTATGGCATACCGCCTAGCTGGTAGTCCGGCAGTCAAGCTACCCGATATGAATCCTCCAAATGAGGAAGAACCCTGGACCAAGCGGAACCCCAACCTTCCTTACGGTTCAGAGCTGCATCGGGCCTATGTTTGGTTGAAATACACAGGAGCCGGCTCTGATAAGAAGTACACTGGCTTCCACGAATCAGTTAGGTACCATGACGTAGCGAGCATGGACTCTGAAGGTCGACGAGTGAGTCAATGGACTTTCCAAGCAACATATGAACAGGCTTTTGAAGTATTGCGCATGGCAGATACTCGAGGTGCATTCTAAAAACTTTTTATAAAGAGAAGGCACCTTAGAACAGAACACTGGGGCAACACAAAAGAGTGTGGGGCGGGTTCCCGATTAGGAACCCGCCCCACACTCATAACGCGTAACTCTCACGAACACGTGGAAAAGACAGCCTAGACGCTCTCACGCGAGGCATGATGCTGCAACACCGCACCCGCAGCCGCTGCATCCCGCTGAGCAGCCGCACGCGCCGCACGAGCCTTAGCCCGCGCCTGATGCTGACGCTGACGACGCAACTCATCACGACCATCAATACGCATCTTCTTATCCACCGCATCCATCGAACGGTGACGCACAAACCGGCAGGACGCACCCTCAACCGGCTGCGTAGTCTCCGTGAGCGTATCCAACACGGCCTTCAGCGCATGACGGCTCGCCGCCGTCAACGCATCACGACTCGTGCCGCCACGAACACCCACCGTACGCTTCGGCGTGAACAACACACTCGCCCCACGCGGCACACCGCGATACTCAGCGAACGACACCGAATCCACACCCAGGCGCTTAGCCATCACCTCAATAGCCGGCGGATTCTGATCCACACACACGAACTTACGGCCCAACTGAGCCGCCGCCGCACCCGTAGAACCAGAACCAGCAAAGAAATCCAACACCCAATCACCCGGGCGGGAACTCGCCGCAATCATACGACGCAACAGGCCCGTAGGCTTCTGCGTGGGATACCCCGTCTTCTCCTTACCCGTCGGCGACACAATAGTATGCCACCACACATCCGTAGGGAGCTTACCGCGAGAAGCCTTCTCCTCAGTCACCAAACCGGGAGCCATATACGGTTCACGATCAACCTCCGCAGTATTGAAATAGTAGCTGCGGTGATCCTTCGCGTACACCAAAATATTGTCGTGCTTCGTCGGCCAGCGGCGCGTAGACTTCGCACCGTAGTCATAAGCCCAAATCAGCTCATTAATGAAGTTCTCACGACCAAAAATCATGTCGCACATAATCTTCACATAATGAACCTCACGCCAATCCAGGTGCAGGTACAGGGTGCCGTCCTGCGCGAGCAGACGATGCGCCTGCTCAATACGCGGAGCCAAAAACGCCCAATAATCCTCGAACGAATCGTTATAGCTCGCCAGAGTCTGCAGGGTGCTCGAATAGCTCTTGCCCTTAAAACCGGTGCGGTCACCCTTCTCAGAAGCCTCCGCGCTCAAAGTGCGGCGTGTCTGCTTCTTACCCGTATTGAACGGCGGGTCAATATAAATCACGGTGAACGCACCGTCGGGTAGCTCGCGCAGATACTCCAGGTTATCTGCCTGCACCAGCAGCGACGGGCCCTGCGGATCGAAAACAGTCGAATCCGTGCGGTTCGCCTCAGCGGCAGGGGAGGGCGCGGCGGGCGCCGGGGATGCTGAAATACCCAACCCCGGCCCTAGCCTTCAGAACCAGCACGGTCAGCGCCACGGCCCTTACCGCGAGAACCCTCAGCACGAGAGCCTTCAGAGCGGCGGCGGGTACGGCGGCGGCCCTCACCCTCCACGGGCTGACCCTCAACACGGCGGGTACGGCGACGCTGACGAGGCGCACGCTCAGAACGCTCAGCAGAACGTTCGGTACGCTCGAATGCGCCCTGCTCGTTACGCTCGGAAGAACGCTCAGTGCGCTCGGAACGCTCAGTGCGCTTGCGGCCCTCGGAGCGGCTACGGCGCTCGCCGCGGCCCTCACCGGAACGACCCTCACGGCCACCGTCACGGGAACCGCGAGAACGGCGCGAACCCTTCTCACCGTCACGACCGCCAGAACGGCCACCGTCGCGACCACCGCGAGAACGAGCCGGACGGCCATCACGAGAATCACGGGCGCTCTCAAAGAACTCATCGCCCATGCCCTCAGCCACACGCTCCTCGCGCGGCAGGCGGCCCTTAGTGCCAAGCGGAATGTTCAGGTCGTAGAACAGGTGCTCAGAGGAAGAGTAGGTCTCAACCGGCTCGGGAACACCCAGCTCCAGGGCGTCGTTAATGACCTTCCAGCGCGGCAGGTCATCCCAGTCAACCAGGGTTACGGCGGTACCCTCATTGCCCGCACGACCGGTACGGCCGGTACGGTGCAGGTAGGTCTTCTCATCCTCGGGCACGCGGTGGTTAATCACGTGGGTCACGTCTTCAACGTCAATACCGCGAGCCGCCACGTCGGTCGCGACCAGAATGTCAACCTTGCCGGTGCGGAACGCCTTCAGCGCCTGCTCACGCGCAACCTGGTTCAGGTCACCGTGCAGAGGAGCAGCAGCGAAGCCACGATTCACCAGCTCCTCCGCCACGCGGGCAGCGTCACGCTTGGTCTTGGTGAAGATGACGGTTCGGCCGCGGCCGGTAGCGCGCAGAATGCGGCCAATCATCTCGTCCTTGTCCAGGTGGTGTGCACGGTAGACGACCTGGCGGATCGACGCCTTAGTCTTCGAGGCGTCCTCGGGGTCAGCGGCGCTAATGCGCATGGGCTTGGTCATGTACTGGCGTGCCATCGCAATGACCGGGCCGGGCATGGTTGCGGAGAACAGCATGGTCTGGCGGTCCTCGGGCAGGTAGCTGAGAATCTTCTCAACCGAGGGCTGGAAACCCAAATCCAGCATCTCGTCAGCCTCATCGAGGACCACGATCTTGACCTGCTTCAGGTTCAGGAAGCCCTGCTGGTACAGGTCGATAATGCGGCCGGGGGTACCCACCGCAACCTCCAGGCCGCGGCGCAGCAGCTCAGCCTGAGGCTCAATCGGCACACCGCCGTACAGGGTGGCGACGCGGGCGTTGCGCAGCTTCGCAGCAATCGCCAGGTCCTCACCCACCTGAATAGCAAGCTCACGGGTCGGAACCAGAATCAGCGCCTGAGGTGCGCCGGGGTACTCCAAATCAGCCCAACCCTCGTCGTCGCGGCCGACCACACGCTGAATGGTGGGCAGACCAAAGCCGAGGGTCTTACCGGTACCGGTCTTCGCCTGACCGATGATGTCCTGGCCAGACAGAGCCACGGGAAGAGTCAGCTCCTGGATGGGGAAGGGGGAGGTAATGCCAACCGCCGCGAGGGCGTCGCTAATATCCTGGCGAACGCCGAAGTCGGCGAAGGATTTTGCAGTCTGAGTGGTTTCCTGCGTGTTCGTTTCAGTCACTGGACCGTATCTTTCTACCCCTGTTCGGGGTGTGTTTCTCCCCGAAACGGGGGTGTACCAGCCAGCGCCCCAACGGTGGAGGCGGTGACGGGCGGGCGTCGAAAGCCGGCCGCGGGAAATTCTTACTCGGGAAATTCTTACAGGGGAAATTCTTGCCGAGACGCCGCCTGCACGCATGGTCAATGCACATGGTTAGTGCTCATGGTTATTCATGATGAGAAGGCGGTGCAGCCTCGGGGTCTTGAAAGGGGTACGACCGGTCATTCACTTAACCCCTCAATATTAACCCGGATTTGCTTCCGGCGCACCCCCGACCGGTTGTGGTGTGCGCCCGTGATGGGCGATATACCGCCTCAAAACCGGGTATTGCGAGGTTTTTGTGCGGGCGGTTTAAAACGCAAATCCCCGCATCCGTCACGGCGTAACCGTACGGCGCATACAGCGCACGCACACAGCGCGGTTACGCATCGTTGCGGATGCGGGGGAGAGCTAAAGCCTATAGGGGGTTCAGCTACCGA
This sequence comes from uncultured Rothia sp., assembly GCA_937935205.1. Classification (GTDB taxonomy): domain Bacteria; phylum Actinomycetota; class Actinomycetes; order Actinomycetales; family Micrococcaceae; genus Rothia. The sequence goes on along the minus strand of CALGXU010000186.1, from coordinate 1,331 downwards.
ACTAATTAGGCGCCGATACCGAAACCAACGTGACGCTTAGCGTCGGAACCCAGCTCAACGTAGCCAATCTGAGCGCCAGAAATCAGGGTGGTGTTGCCCTTATCGTCGGTAATCTGCAGCAGGGAGCCGTCCTCAATCGCCTTAGCGACCTTCTCGGTGATAACGTCCTTGGATTCGCTGGTCTCAACAACGATTTCGCGGGCGATGTGGCGAACGCCAATCTTGATTTCCATGAGTCTCCTCGCAGAATAGTCCGGCGCAACCAAACGTGCGCCGGGTATGGGAACTGTCTTATCTAGCATCTACTCTAGCGTGAATGAGCCCATCGGCACCGTGAACGGGCGGTACTTCGCCGGGGGCTAATAAAATAGGCTAATAAAATACTCGCCGCCGGGTGCGTGGAAATGCGCGCGAAAGCCACGCAAAAACCCGTGCAAAACCTGCGCAAAAACCCACGCCAAAACGGGCGCGGGCATGCGAAGACATCGGAAAAATACCGGAAAGCGGAGGGGGGTAGGAGGCCCTTAAGATTCCTCCACCTGAATACCGTAGAGAGTCTCCAGCGCCTGCACGTAATCCTCCGTGCGGCCCTCCGCGGCAAGCTTCTTGGCGCGCACCGTCGGGGTGTGCAGCAGGGACTTCACCATGCGGCGCATCGCCAGCTCAAACTGCTCCGTCGCCGCACCGCACCCAAACTGGCTACGCACCTTCTCCAGCTCGGAATCCAGCACATCCATCGTGTGCGAGCGTAGCGCAACAATCGCGGAGTCAATCGTGCGGGAACGCTGACGGGACAGGAACGCCGCCAGCTCAGACTCCACGATGCGCGTAGCCGTTGCCACGGACTCCTCGGTTTCCTCGGGTGCGGCAAGGCGCACCGATTCGAGGGTAATCAGCTCAACGTTCGGCAGGTCTGCGACCGACGGATCAAAGTCACGTGAAAGAGCAAGGTCAAGAATCGTGTGGTGACCAGCCGGAATCTGCTCGGGAAGCAGCGGGTCGGAGCCGCCAGAGCAGCCAATAATCACGTCAGCCTCAGCCATCGCCTGTTCCATGCCGTCCTCGGGCACCGCGAAGACGTCGCGCTTCGCCGCGAACTCCGGGGCGCGACCAGAACGGGAATTGACCCAAATATCGGTGCAACCGCGCTCACGCAGAGCCGCAATGGTTGCCCCCGCGTAGGCACCCGTACCAAAAATTAGGGCGCGGCGGGTTGACCAGTCCTTCTCGGCAACCTCATCCGCAAGATCCAGGGCAACAGACACAATCGAGCGGCCCTGGGTGCCAAGCGCCGTGTGCTGACCTCCCTGACGAGCCGTATGCGCCGCGTG
>CALGXU010000185.1 GCA_937935205.1 uncultured Rothia sp. | reverse complement strand
GATCTACAAAAACAACGGACTCCCCAGCCTCAAAACCCGGGTACTCCAAAACCAACTGATCAGCCACCGTCACCTCAAGCACCGGCAACTCACCAACCACAGGCGGCGCACTCGGAGACGCGCTCGCACTCGGAGAAGGCACCGGCGACGGCGACTCATTAGCGAGCGCAGCAGGAAGACCCACCGCCGGCACCAAGACTGCAGCAGCCATCACAGAGCGCAGCTTGTAGCTCTTGCTCATCATAAAACCCTTTCTGACTATGCCTGATTTCCAGGCAGAAGAATGAGCGCGTTACCGCGCTGAACCAGCAAACCTGAACTGACCTGCGCCATAATCGCCCCGCTAAATTTCACACCACGAGCTTCAGCCGGAGCATAGACGAGAGCCGACCCGCTCTGATCCTCAGTAACAATGACCTCGCCTTTGATCTTTTTGACCACGACATCAGCAGGCAAATCATCACGAAAGGATCCATCGGCCAGTCGAATCACGAAGCGTCCAAAAACAGCAGTCTTACCGCCCTGGCCAACACGCAGAGGCCGAACCGTCATGCCGTTTGCGGTCTTCTCGGCTGCATCAGACAAACGCATCTGCTTCTGTCCCAGCAAGGAACCGTCCGCGGCAGAATGAACCGCCAACACAACCTCTGCTGCCTCATCCTGGGTGTACACATCCTGTGCCCACAACGACACAATCTTGCCGTGTCCCGCGCCAATCCAGGAATGAACACCCCAGCCCTCAGCAACCGCAGACAAGGAAGCCGTAGTTAGCTTCTTGCCCTCACGATCGGTCACCAGCACCGGTGCGTCAAATGCGACCGAAATCAGGCCCTCAGAATCAGCAGCCAACGAGGAATACGCACTCTCTTCAGGACGCTTAAACTCCGCCAGACCATCCCTGAGCAACACGGAAGCAGAAGAGCCCGCCAAGACAGCAGTCGCAGAACCCGACCCTGAAATTCGAGCACCCTCACGCACCTCAGTCTCAATCAGCTTGTCCTCAGCACCCATGCCCTCAACGAACACAGTTAGCTTTCGACCCGACTGCATCACCAGCGCAGCCTTCCCGCCAACCGTCGTATCGAAAGCCAGATCCAACTCGCCCCCCAGATCAACCGTGCGGACCAGAGTCTTACCGGCAGGCTTAGAGAACGCATGAATCTCAACCTTCGGGCCATTAGCCACCAGAACACCAGCCTCTGCAGCGAAAACCTGCGCGCTCGCTGAGACGGGCACGGTCCAGGTTCCAGAATCGGCATATCCGGTCAAGGTTGAGACAGAGCGGACCTCATCGTTTGAGGTGTCCTTAGACTTCTTGTTCCCCATTGCACCCACCGCTAGTGAGCCCAGCAGAAGAACACCTACGCCGGCACCTCCCGCCAGTAGATTTCGACGGGTCAGAAGCGCCTTCACGCTCCTCTGCTCGGTCTCGGTGGACTGCTCAGCTTCTTCTCGGGGCTGACGGGTGGGGATAACGCCACGTATGCGGTTGAGCATTGAGCTGTGTGCCGTTTCGGTGGGAGTGTGAGCCTCCGGAGCAACCGCGTTAGCTTCCTGAGTATTTACGGGAGTTTCCGGTTCTGCAGGGGGGATTTCCTCTGGCATGCGCTGAGCTGGTGCCTGAACCTGAGCCGGCTTCGGCAGTTCTGGACGCTGCGCCACAGGCGAAGGTTCTTCATCCTTCGGTACAACCGCCGCCGCCGAATCCGCTGCTACCAGGCCGTACCCGCTCGGATCTTTAACCATCCGCTCCTTCGGTTCTTCCTGCTTCTCCTCTACCGCAGGTGCGGGAGCCTCCGCCTTCTTCTCCTGACGCGGAGCAGAAGGCGCGACAAAATCTGCAGGCTTCACTGGTGCCGGGGGAGCAAAATCAGCCATCTCTGAAGGCGCCACTTGAGCAGTAGGCGCATCACCCTCACGCTTCACGGCAGACTGCAACGCATTCACCAGCGAAGACGGCTTAGAACCGGGCCTCGACGGAACACATTCAGCTGCAAGGGCGACGGAAATAGGCAGAACCCTACCAATTGCGCGTAGCCCCTGAGTATCCTGCCTCATCAGATCCTGCAGCTGCTTAGCGGATTCTGGCTGACGATACACGCCAAGACCCGCCAACTGGATAGCTACTCCACTTCCCGGCGCCGGGATAATAACCCTCTCCGGGGAAATTCCGCCGTGCACCGGCCCCGATTCAGAACCGCTTGCTTCCATCGGAAGCTTCACGACGCTTTCCGCCAGACTGATTAGCAGTGCGTTAGCAGCACGCACACCAAATCGGGCAGTCAGATCAGGGATTTCAGAAAGCAGCTCACCGTTGAGGGGATACCCGGCGGTCCTAATGACGCTGCCATCATCGAGGGTAACTTCGGGAAAAACTGCGGGCTTGAGAATCTGCGGAGGTACCGGTACAGATTTCAGGGTTTTTGCGCGCCCGCGGATCTGCTGCAGGTCTTCATCCGATTGACTGGGCACCTCCACGAGCAGAACTCGGGGAGCTTTAAGCCTCTCCTGCAGGGCGTCGTTCAGCACTCCTGAGACAAATGTCCGTCCAGATTCTGTGGACCTAACTCCCCCGTGTGTGGGGAGCAGAACTTCAGAGACGCTCCCGAAAAGCTCGGTGGTAGCCATTTAAAAACACTCCAAACTGGGGTGAGATTACAGTAAAATTTACAACACTTAGTATATACTAAAACGCCCTTATCCCCTAGTGAATACAAGAAACAGCCTGCTTTGAAGAGTGTAGTAAACTCATTCAAAGCAGGCTGTTTTTCTTAGGCCTTGAGTAGCTGAAGGCGGTCATCGACAAACTTGCGGATTGCCGTGGAGTAGTACCATGACGCCGGGACCATAACCTGTCCCTTGCCTCGCCCGGACGCATATACTCGCCGTGCCTCATGCCGGCAGGCTTGCGCTACATCCTGCGACCAGCGCATTTCTCGTCCCAGAGTCTTAGGGCTCGAGGGCTTCTCGCCAGGATCCATGTGCTGCTGAAGAGCGGCAGCGTATTCGATTCCTTCCTCTCGAGTCGGAAGGAATGCGCGAAAGGCTGCCAGCATGTACGACTGGAGCGGCATTCGAACGCCGACAATCCGCTCCTCGGTATCGCGTAGATCCTCGAGCATCTGCAAAGCATCAACGTCAATATGCAGACAGGTGCGATTCCAGTTTCGAGCTTCGCAGGTACATTCGGCTCGAGGAACCTCGACCAGGTGCCCCCGGTCATCGAGAATCTTTCGGCACTGGCAGCGGAGAATCTTAGGCAAGGTGTCCAGGTGCGCAAATTCCTCGGGATAGGTGCGCTGACGCACGCTTGCCTTCTTGTGGACCACGGTCCTTTCATCGGTCTTCCGCGGAGCAACAGCAAGGGTGGCTTTATCTAAAGCAGCCTTACCCTTGGCGGTCTTCTTAGCGCGCGCTTCCGCTTTTGCAAAGGCGTTAGTCTTACCAGCCATCTACTACTACTCCATTTTCTTCAGCTCAAAATTATTACCCACCCAGCGATTCAACATTTCATCGACCAGAGCGAAAACACCCTGGGAGAAGGGAATATTGGGTTTTCCCGCAACCGCAGGAACTTCGCTATTTAGCGGCACCTTGGAGGATTCCTTGGAGCTGATCAGCTTTGACGCAAAATGGTCAATTTCTGCCGAATCCAAGTAGTCGAGAAGATCCTGTGCTTCCTCTCCGGGGGTCTTACCTCCGGGCCAATCAGCCAGAATCCACGGTGCCACCTTGACGCGAATCATGCCGGCTGCGTATTCGTGCAGATCTTCAACACGTTCAACAAGGGATACAGCCCCTGAGAAGGCAGGCTCATAGGGAGCGCAAATCGGAATTGCGTAATCTGCCGCCACCAGAGCGTTATCGGTCAGCACCCCCAGCGTCGGGCGCGTGTCGATAATGACAAAATCCAGATCAGGAAGAATCTGAGGAAGGAGGTTGATGATTTTCATCTGTACCGCGGTGACGCGGGCAAATCCGTCGAGATTACCCTCTGCAGCATCCAGCGGGGCATAGTATGAGGGGATCACCCACAGGTTTTCAATGCGATCATGCTTAACGATCGCCTCCCTCAGCTCTACCTGAGCGTAGTTCTCCGGGGTGTAAAGAATCTCCCCTA
>CALGXU010000184.1 GCA_937935205.1 uncultured Rothia sp. | reverse complement strand
AATCACATTCATGCGCTCCAGTAGGTCGCGGTCGTGGCTAATAATCAGTGCCGGGCAGGGCAGCGCCTCCAGCGCGGTGAAGAGCTGATTCTTCGTGGCAGAATCCAGGTTATTTGTGGGCTCATCCAGCAGGATAAACTCGGGGTTCGAGCTCAAAAGCGCGGCGAGCGCGGCTGTGACCGTCTGACCACCTGAGAAGGTGCTGAGCGGGCGCATCAGAAGCTCACGAATGGCATGCGGGATGGTGGTATCCGTGGCGAGCGCAGGGCCAAAACCGTACTCAGCGAGGGTCGCAAGGGTGCATTCCTCAACATCCCAGTTGTCCCCGATAATCTCGTAGAGTTCGGGGGAGTAGTTGCCTGATTCCAACGCATCGAGCGCCCGCAGAATTTTTGTAATTCCAAAAATATCGGCAAGATGCTGATGTTCACTCAACCCTAAATCTTGCGGCAGATACGCTATACGTGGCGGGATGCTGATTGTGCCCTGACTAGGCTTTATCTCGCCAAGAATAAGCCTGAAGAGGGTTGTTTTTCCGCAACCATTGTCGCCAATGAGTCCGGTCAGAGGCGTCGAAAACACCGCCGAAAGATCCTCAAAAAGCGGAGGCTGGCTCGGGTGCGCGTACGAAATATGGTCGAGTGTAATGTGGCGTGACATGGGCCGAGTTCCTTCGAGTAGGTGCTCGGATTCTGGCCAGTGCACATGAGGCGTGAAGGCATGAAAAAACCCGAGCGTAACGGTGAATAAACCTATGCCCGGGTGTATGCGTGCTGATAGAAATACGCAGGAAGAGGCGACTATATGGCTGTGCCTACATACCTGCATCTTATAGAGCTGTGCCTATTAAGCTGCTGCGTGAGCGCACAAAAATTCTGTGTGAGTGCACGAAAATTCTGTGAGGTCCGGGCTTATGCTCGGTGGGTCATTTCTTTGATGCCTCCTAGATTCCGAAGGGCACCCCGGTCGCGCCTTGGGTGGCTTCGGTTCAACAATGTGATCAGCTCTGTAGGCTACCCCCGCGGCGGGGCAACACGGATAGAGAGCTGATGGCTCAAGCATAGGGAGTGCGCGGTTGCTGAGTCAAACACCCTCCCGAAAAACCTTCTGACAAGTGCTGATACTCCCTAGAGAGCACTAGAGGG
>CALGXU010000183.1 GCA_937935205.1 uncultured Rothia sp. | reverse complement strand
CACTACCCGCGCCGTGAGCGCCCGCCACAAGCTCAACTCCCTCGCGAACCTGCGCGATGTGCAGTCGAGCCTGGCGTTCTCCATCCCGACCGGGTACTCCAGCGGCACCTACGGCGTGGATTCTTTGCGTAGCCTCTACCGTTACCGTGTGCACGACCCGAAAATTCAGGACGACCCCGCCGAGCGCGTCAACGCCCTCACCGCAGACACCGTGCAGGTGACCCTGCTGCACAGCTGCGACTCCGCGATTGAAGAGAACCGCCTAGTCACCCTGGAAGACCCGTCAACGGCACTTCTGCTGCAGCAGCTGGTGCCCATTATTCGTCGTACCCTGCCAGATAGCGCCCGTACGGCAATTAACCGCGTATCATCTACATTAGACACGGGTAACCTCTCGTTCCTGTTGCGTCTGACTAGCGGTTCCAACCCCATCGCAGATGACGACGCAGCACAATTCATTTTGGATCACCCTAGAAAGTAAATCATCATGACGAAGTACCGTCAGTCCTCAAAGTTGAGCAACGTCCTGTACGACATCCGCGGCCCCATTCTGGACGAGGCCAATCGCATGGAGGCGATGGGCCACCGCATCCTCAAACTGAACATTGGTAACCCCGCACCCTTCGGCTTTGAGGCGCCGGATGCCATCATGATGGACATCATTCGTCACCTGCCCGAAACCCAGGGCTACTCTGACTCCCGCGGTCTCTACTCGGCACGTACCGCCATTGTGCAGCACTACCAGAACCGCGGCATCATGAACCTCGACACCGACGCCGTCTACCTGGGCAATGGCGTGTCTGAGCTGATCCCGATGACCCTGCAGGCACTATGCGAGACCGGCGACGAAATCCTGGTCCCCATGCCCGACTACCCGCTGTGGACCGCATCCACCGCGCTGGTGGGCGGCAAGCCCGTGCACTACCTCTGCGATGAGGAAAACAACTGGTACCCGGACATTGAAGACATTAAGTCGAAGATTACTGAGCGCACCAAGGGCATCGTGGTTATTAACCCGAACAACCCGACCGGCGCCGTGTACCCGCGCTCCGTGCTTAAGCAGATCGTAGATGTGGCACGCGAACACGGTCTGGTCGTGTTCTCCGATGAGATTTACGAAAAGATTACCTACGACGGCGCTGAAGCCATCAACATGGCAACCCTCACCGGCGACGACGTGCTCTGCCTGACCTTCTCCGGCCTGTCCAAGGCATACCGCGTCTGCGGTTACCGTGCGGGTTGGGTCGCTATCACCGGCCCGAAGAAGGACGCTTCCAGCTACCTGGAAGGCATTCACCTGCTCGCCTCCATGCGCCTGTGCTCCAACGTTCCGGCACAGCACGCAATCCAGACCGCGCTCGGCGGCTACCAGTCCATCAACGAGCTCATTGTTCCCGGCGGTCGCCTGTACGAGCAGCGCACCCTGGCGCACAAGATGCTCAACGAGATTGACGGCATCAGCTGCACCAATGCGGACGGTGCACTGTACCTGTTCCCGAAGATCGATATTGAGCGCTTCGACATTACCGACGATGAGCAGTTCGCTCTGGACCTGCTGAAGAGCCAGAAGATTCTCTTCAGCCACGGCCGCGCGTTCAACTGGAAGGACCCGGACCACTTCCGCTTGGTGTTCCTGCCCGATACGCAGACCCTCACCAGCGCCCTGGAGCGCCTGGGTAACTTCATGGCTGACTACAAGCAGAAGCACTAGCCCTGCTGCCTCTGCTACATAGATAGAAATAGCCTGCCCCGCAGTTCTGATGAGCTGCGGGGCAGGCTATTTTTTAGCGGCTTGGCGGATGCGCGATGCGCCAGAGGGGATGGCAACACGCCGGGAGGGGCAGCAACGCACCAGAGTGCGGGGCAACACGCCGGGAGGGGCATGCTAGTTCGCCGCAGGCTCCTGACCGCTCTGTGTACTTGCCTGTGCACCTGCCTGCGCGCCGCGTGCCGCGTTCAGGCGCTCCTGCGCGCCCTGCAGCCACGCCTCGCAGCGGGCGGCAAGCGCCTCGCCACGCTCCCACAGGGCGATGGAGGTTTCCAGGTCGCTGGCGCCGGACTCCAGCTGACGCACGACCTGCTCCAGCTCGGCACGTGCCTGCTCGTAGCCGAGGGTTTCGATGGGTGCACCCAGTTCGGCGCTGTTGAAGCTAATGTTCTCGCTCATTGAGGAACCTTTCAGAGGTAAAACTTAGGGGTAAAAACTAGGGATAAAAACTAGGGGTATCGAGTTTTAGGAGATGTTCGAGGGATCCGTGGAGGTCACGGTCGCCTGCGCCGAACCGGTCGCCGCACGCACCGTAATCTGCTCGCCCTCACTCAACGCCGAAGCGTCACGCACAATAGCGCCCGCGGCATCCTGAACGATGGAGTAGCCGCGGTTGAGCGTCTGTGCAGGCGAGAGCGAACGCACCCGCGCCAACGTGTGCGACAGAGTCGCCGACTCACGCTCCAGACGGTGCTGCACCGAACGGTGAGCGCGCTCGCGCAGCTGGCTCAGCTCCTCCACGCGCATGAGCAGGGAGGACTCCGGGTGGGTGAGCACCGGGCGGCTGCGCAGCTGCGCAATGTAGTTCATCTGCATGCCCACGTAGCCGAGCACCGCGCGGTCCAGGCGGGCGCGCGCCTCGGTGATGCGGGCGGTTTCCTCCGAAATATCGGGCACAATGCGCTTACCCGCATCGGTGGGGGTGGAGGCGCGCAGGTCGGCGACCGCATCGAGGATGGGGGAGTCCGCCTCGTGACCGATCGCCGAGACCACCGGGGTGGTGGCTGCCGCGACGGCGCGGATGAGCGCCTCCTCGGAGAAGGGCAGCAGGTCCTCGAAGGAGCCGCCGCCTCGGGCAATGACGATGACGTCCACCTCGGGGTGGGCATCCAGTTCGGCGAGAGCCGCAATGACCTCAGCCGCCGCGCCCTCACCCTGAACGCGGGTATTGCGCACCTCGAAGACCACGCCGGGCCAGCGCAGGGAGGCGTTGCGGATAACGTCCTTCTCCGCGTCAGAATCGCGACCGGTAATCAGACCCACACGATTCGGCAGCATGGGCAGCGGCTTCTTCCGCGCGTCAGAGAACAGCCCCTCGGCGGCGAGAGCTTCACGCAGACGCTGCAGCTGCTCGTGCAGGTTGCCGGTGCCGACCGCGTACACTTCCTTGCCGATGAGGGAGAGCTTGCCGTTCTTCCACAGGCTCGGCTTGGCGCGGGTGACGATGCGAGCGCCTACGGTCACATCAGCCGCCAGGCCGCTACCGGCACGCCCGAAGAGCGCGAGGGTGAAGGAGAAGTCTTCGTTGAGGTCTTTGAGCTCCATGAAGACGTTGCCGCCGCGGCCGTTGAGGGAGGCGACCTGCGCCTCCACCCAAAGCTCGGGAACCTTATCTACGTAGTTTTTGAGGTTCTGCGCGAGCAGAGCGAGGGGCCAGGGGTTGGTGGCGGTGGTTTCCTGAGACTTCCCGGGAAGTTGCCGCTCGTGCACGGGCGGCACCACCAGTGCGGGTGCCGGTTGCGCTGCGGAGGGGTTGTAGAAGTTCATACCCTCTATTGTCCCTGATTGGTCGGTTATGCGCCTGCTCACAGGTCAGCCGGGCGAATCGGGGTATCTTGCACGCAGTGCAGGTGGAACTTAGCTTCTGGCGCATTCGGCGGGTCTGAATCGGCTTTGAACAGTGTGAGCGGGTACCCTAGGCTCATGCGCTCACCCGATCAGTCAGCACATCAGAACAATGCCCTCAATACCGCCGCGGCTTCGTCTGCGGCGGGGACGGGCGCGCAAAACTACCCGGCGGACGCGACCCGAGTCGTCGGCAACCGGATTACCCACACGGATGGATACTCCACGGGCGGCTACTACACGGTGGATGAAGACACCACCCTGCTACAGCCCACGCGCACGCTCGGCCACGGGACAGCCCCCACCAAGGCCGAATTGCAGGCTGTCCCGGAGCCTCCCTTCGCGGCGGGGTTGCGCAGGTTCCTGACCGTTGTGCTGTGCGCCCTGGCCCTGGTGACCGGTCTGGGTGCGACCGCGGGTGCCTGGGTGAACTCTAAGCTCATGTCAGAGCGCGGTTTCTCACAGATTTCCTCCAACCTGGCGGAAGACTCGCAGCTTGCCTCGCGCATCGCGGACGGCGCGGTCGAAGACCTCATGAACTCCGAGGCTATGACAACCTTCCTCGACGGCACCAAAGAAAGCGGCTTATACTCCATTCTTGTAAAGCCGACACAAGACGGCATACGTTCCCTGCTCAACCGTTCCGCGGCTGAGCTGTCAAAAACTGAAGAATATCGAAGCCTCTGGAAGGAAGTCGCCGAGGAAACTCGCCGCTACAACCTCGAACACCAGGACGGCCCCGCCGTCATCGTGCTCACCCCCTTCT
>CALGXU010000182.1 GCA_937935205.1 uncultured Rothia sp. | reverse complement strand
CTACGACGAGCGCTTCGGCGGCTACCCGCCGCTAGCCGCTTCGGCTACATCTTTAGATACAGTAAAGGCCCCCTCGCACCGGACAAACCGGTTCGAGGGGGCTTTTGTATCATCACAAGGCATCCACATCACAATGCGTTCATTCGTATGGTGTCCGCACCTTGATGCGTGGGGTTAGGCGTGACGCTGTTCGGTACGGTATGCGGCGGGCGTGGTACCCGTCCAGAGGGTGAAGGCGCGCACGAAGCTATTAGCTTCAAGGTAGCCGAGCATGAATGCGATGGAGTCCATGCTCATATCCGTGGTGGAAAGGTACTGCTTGGCAAGGATCAGACGCACATGGTTGAGCTGCTTACGGAAGGTGGTGCCTTCCTCAGAGAGCTGCCGCTGCAGGGTTCGGGCGCTGGTGACGAGCTTGCGGGCTACGTCTTCGATGGTGTTCTCCCCCGCCGGGAGAAGTTCCACCAGGGCGGCACGCACTCGTGCTGAGGTGCTGTCTTCCACGTCCAGTTGCGAGAGCCTGCGTGAGAGCTCCGGCTCAAAGTAGGACCACATGCTCTCATTGTGGGAGATGAAGGGAATCTGCAGATCCGAGAGTTTGAAGGTGATGGCGTTGACTCCGGTCACTTCTACCGGCACACCGATCATCTTCTCGAGGGAGGAGCTGACCGGGTAGACGCTTTCCATGCGAAGCGGCTGTACCTGCTCTTTGGTTGCTGAGCGGATAATGTGCAGGATAAAAGCGAGTTCGCCTTCTGCCACGAATGCGGGGACCTGGGTTCCGGGCTCGTCGGCCTCAATGTAGAGGGTGCTTTCCTGCCCCAGGGTTTCGAGGCGGTATCGCATCGGCCCGATGAGGGGCTTGTACTGGGCTAACCGTTCGATGCACCGCTGACCGTTTTGAGCGCAGTACGCCGCGAAAATGGGCGGGCTGAAACGCTCAACACCGTCAGAGGTTGCCAGGCGGATAGCGAAGTCCTCGGAGGGAGCCAACTGCCCTACCGCATCCATGAGAGCTAGATAGTCCGGTCCGGACAGCGCGGGTGTTGCACGGCTGAAGAGGTCTTCTGCCAGACCCGCTTTGCGGAGCACTTCGCCGGGGTCAATGCCGAAGGCGGTGAAGAGCTGTGAGAACTGGGCATCCAGTATGTAGGTTTTCATGGGGGGTTACTTTGCGCTACCTGCAATCTGCTGGTCGTAGACGAAGTTCAGCATCGCCTTGCGCGGCATCATCGGGGAGAGGGAGATGAGGGGCTTCTGCCAAGCAACCAGACCGGAGACAACGTTGATCTTGCCTGCAATCATGCCGTCGTAGCCTTCCTTGGCAACCTGTGCCGGGGAGACAGCGTTAGCAAAAAGCTTGGTGTCATCCAGGCCGCCTGCCGCTGCGAAGCCGGTTGCCATAGCGCCGGGCATCAGGCAGGAGACGGTCACGCCGGTGCCCTGAACCTCACGCCACAGGGCGTTGGACCAGCTGGTGATGTACGCCTTGGTAGCGTAGTAGACTGCCTGCAGCGGGCCGGGGATGGTAGCTGCGGTGGAGGAGACGTTGAGGACCTTACCGGAGCCGCGCTTGATCATTTCGGGCAGGAAGAGCTTGAGCAGACGGGTGGGAGATTCGATGTTCACGGCAATCATGGACATGTCATCTTCCATGGAGCGCTCGCGGGCAAAGTCGCCCTGACCGCCGAAGCCTGCATTGTTGATGAAGTAGTCAGGCAGGATGCCGAGCTCCTGGCATGCGTCGAAGATCTGCTGGGAGGATTCTTCGGTGGAGAGGTCAGCGGCGATGGTGTATGCCTTCACGCCGTAGTCCTTTTCGACCTGCGCTGCCTGTGCGTCGAGCTTGCTCTGGCTGCGGCCAACCAGGATGACGTCGCCGCCGGTTGCTGCGTGGATGTTGACGAATTCGGTGCCGAGGCCGCCGTAAGAACCGGTGATAAGTGCGGTTGCCATGAGATGTTCTCCTTAAGTTTTTGAAGCTTACTTGTGTGGATTCCGCCGAGCTTTTCGGTGGTTTCCGTTGCCTTGTGGTTACAACTATACGGAGCAAAAGACGCCAGCAATACAGCAATTTGCGCCAGGAATCTGCAAAACGCGCCAACTCTGCTGGCGTTTTTGGCATTTTCGCCCTCTTTCTCTCTCCCCCCCCCCCGCCGGCGCTTCTTATCCATGCGTCTTCTATAAGGGACGGCACACGGCAGGGCTTGAGGACTAGCGGCGGGAATAAAGGTCAGGAAATAAACACCGGGGAATAAATGCTGGGGAATAACCTCGGCGGCCGGGGCGTTAGGTGAGCGTACAGTCGCGGCGGTGCGCCGCATCCGAGTGTGAAAGGAATAGATACCGTGCGTATTGATATTTGGTCTGATATTGTGTGCCCCTTCTGCTACGTGGGCAAGCGTAACCTGGAGCAGGCGCTCGCCGAGTTTGAGCACCGTGATGAGGTTGAGGTGGTGTGGCATAGTTTTGAGCTGGACCCGTCGGCTACGGAGCATCCGGCAGGTTCGCTGCCTGAGCTGATTGCTAAGAAGTACTCCATGCCGTTGGAGCAGGCGATTGCGAGCCAGGAGTCGCTGGCGGCTCGTGCCCGCAAGGTGGGTTTGGATTTCAATTGGCGGCAGGCACGCTACGGTAACACGTTTGATGCGCACCGCGTGATTCAGTATGCGTCTGAGCAGGGTTTGGCGTCGGCGGCGCAGGAGGCGTTTAAGCTGGCGTACTTTACGCAGGGCCGTTCGGTGCAGGATCACGAGTCGATTCTGGATATCGCCTCTGAGATTGGTTTGGATACCGCCGAGGTTGAGGCGGTGTTGAAGAGCGACCGTTACGCGGAGCAGGTGCGCGCTGATGAGCAGTTGGCGCACCAGCTGGGCATTACCGGTGTGCCGTTTTTCTTGTTTGAGTCGAAGTGGGCGGTGAATGGTGCGCAGCCTGCGGAAATGCTGGTGCAGGCGCTGCGTCAGGTGTGGGAGGAGACTCACCGTGTTGAGTTTTTGAACCCGCTGGCGGGCGCGGCTGGTGATGCTGCAGGTAACAATGCTGCGGAGGCGGGTCCGTCCTGCGATATGAACGGCAACTGCTCCTAGCCTGTTTTCCCGCCGCCTCTTTCTGAGGCGCCATTCCCCTGGCGATGTTCAACGACGAAGCCCCCTCGTACTATTTCTAGTACGAGGGAGCTTTGCCGTGCCAGGTTGGCGTTTCTTCCCTTGTCAGAAATGTTTGGGGGCTCAATATTACCTGCGGATGGGGCCGTTTTCCTTTACACTTGAGTGTGTGTTCTACGGTGAACACGCTTGTCCACTCACTTTATAAAGGAATATTGTGTTGAAAATTCACGCCGCGACCGCTGGTGTTCTTGCGGGTGCTCTGCTGCTGACTGGTTGCTCTTCGTCTGTTCGTTCTCCGAAGGTCACGCCTTCTGCTTCGTCATCGTCGACTTCTGCTTCTGCTAGCCCTTCGGTTTCAGCTACCCCTAGTTCTTCGCCGACGCCGAGTGCGTCTGCGACTCCTTCGGAGTCTCCTTCCCCGACGGTAACCCCGTCTCCGGTTCCGACGACTGAGACTCCCGCGCAGGCACCGGCGGCTGAGGCTCCCGCTCAGGCACCGGCGGCT
>CALGXU010000181.1 GCA_937935205.1 uncultured Rothia sp. | reverse complement strand
GTAGACGGAGAGCTCTCCGAGCTGTTCGCGTTCGGGGTCGGTGCCGTCCATGAGTAGTTCGCGGGCGCGGGTGGTGGTGGAGTCGACCTCATCGTAGAGGTTGACGCTGGAGTACCCGGTTTCCATTGCGATGGTGCGGATGCGCGGCGCATCCAAAACCGAATGATCGCTCTCGATGTGCATGTTCTTCTCCATAGCCTGCGCCTTTCTACTCTGTCCGAAACTACTCTGCAGTATGCCGACCCGTCACCGAGACCTGCCGGTTTCTACCGAGTCGCGCTGGTTTCTCACCATATCAATTTCTTGCCGCCGGTGATGCCCACCCGGCGTCTAAGACGGTACATTAGACAGTGAGGGTGCATGAAGCACCGACCGGCTGCGGAGGTTCCTCCGCCCTGCTCGAAAGAAGACCGCTATGGCTTATTACGCAATTACTTACGTTTACGCAGCTCCCGAGGAGCAGGCGAAGTACCGTCCGGCTCACCGCGAGTACCTTGGTTCGCAGATTGAGGCGGGCAACCTGATCGTTTCCGGTCCCCTGCTGGACGGCGAGACTCCCGCCGGCGCTCTGCTGATTGCAAAGGTCGACTCCGTTGAGGCGGCTGAGAAGCTGGTTGCTGGCGACCCGATGAACATTGGTGGCGCGGTTCTGTCCCACACCATCACCGAGTGGAACCCGGTTCTGGGCACCATCTAAGCGTCATTTCACGCTGAAAAAGCTTGAACGTAAACCCCCCTTTCGCCGGCAAGGATTGCCAAGGCGGAAGGGGGTTTTCTGCGCTCTTTTGAGCCGTTCTTTCGCACTTTTCGTTTACCTTATGCACCTTCTTGGGTGCCGAGTGCATAAAAGTGTATCTAGTGTTGATATTCTGGCTTCTCACCTGGCATATGTGCGCTAGTTCGCACTATAGTTGAGGGATATGCACATTGTTCAAGAGTGCCCTTCGGGGCATCTGAGCACCCTATCACCGCAACCACTGGCTCCCGACAATCGGGTGGAGCAGGAACGAGGAATAATGTCCGAGAACCTCCAGCAGGAATTTGATTTGAGCACCACCGCCGGTAAGCTCGCTGATTTTTATGCACGTCGAGAGCGCAGCTTCGCGCCCAGCGGTGAGGCAGCTATCGAGAAGCAGCACGCACGCGGCAAGAACACCGCCCGCGAGCGCATCGAGATGCTTCTGGATGAGGGTTCTTTCGTTGAGTTTGATGCCCTCGCCCGCCACCGCACCACCGCATTCGGCATGGAGGCGAAGAAGCCTCTGGGTGACGGCCTGGTCTCCGGTTACGGCACCGTGGATGGTCGCCTGGTTGCCGTGTATTCGCAGGATTTCACCGTCTACGGTGGTTCCCTCTCGCAGGTGAACGGCGAGAAGATTGTGAAGGTGCAGAAGTTCGCCCTGAAGAACGGCTGCCCGGTTATCGGCATTAATGATGGTGGTGGCGCTCGCATTCAGGAGGGCGTGGCTTCCCTGGCGATGTTTGCTGACATTTTCCGTATGAACGTGCGCGCGTCCGGCGTGGTTCCGCAGATTTCGGTCATTATGGGCCCCTGCGCTGGCGGTGCCGCGTACTCCCCCGCCCTGACTGACTACATCATCATGGTGGATAAGACTTCGCACATGTTCATTACCGGCCCGGACGTCATTAAGACCGTGACCGGCGAGGACGTGGATATGGAAACCCTCGGCGGTGCGCGCCAGCACAACTCTGTGACCGGTACCAGCACCTACCTGGCTGAGGACGAGGAAGACGCGTTCGACTTTGTGCGTGAGCTTCTGGAGTTCCTGCCCTCGAACAACCTTGCTGAACCCCTGCCCCTGGATCACGACCAGGAGCCCGTGGTGACCGTGGACGATTTGGACCTGGATACCCTGATTCCGGATTCGGCAAACCAGCCCTACGATATGCGCGCGGTCATTGAGTCCGTGGTCGATGACGGCCACTTCCTGGAGATGCAGGCGCTGTACGCCCCGAACGTGATGATTGGTTACGCCCGCGTTGAGGGCCGCACGGTCGGTATTGTGGCGAACCAGCCGATGCAGTTCGCCGGTTGCCTGGACATTTCCGCCTCCGAGAAGGCTGCCCGTTTTGTGCGTCACTGCGATGCGTTCAACATTCCGATTCTGACTTTTGTGGATGTTCCCGGCTTCCTGCCCGGCACCGATCAGGAGTTCAACGGCATTATTCGCCGCGGCGCTAAGCTGCTCTACGCTTACGCGGAGGCGACCGTTCCATTGGTTACCGTCATTACCCGTAAGGCGTACGGCGGTGCGTACATTGTGATGGGTTCGAAGAAGCTGGGTGCCGATATTAACCTGGCGTGGCCCACCGCTCAGATTGGTGTGATGGGTGCTCAGGGTGCGGTGAATATTCTGTACCGTCGTGAGCTGGCTGCTCTGGCGGCTGAGGGTGGCGATGTTGAGGCTCGCCGCGCTGAGCTGATCGCCAAGTATGAGGAAGAGCTGCTGAACCCGTACCAGGCTGCTGAGCTGGGTTACATTGACGAGGTTATTGCGCCGAGCGAGACTCGCGTGCGCATTATTTCTTCGCTGCGTGCCCTGCACGATAAGCGTGCGGCCACCCCAGCAAAGAAGCACGGTAACATCCCGCTGTAGGCTTCCGCTGTGCCCGCGCCGCCTGTGGTGCGGGCATCCCCAGGATTTTAGGTTTTCTAAGGAGGCGTGCCTTTGGCAGGCTACAACCCGCTGAGTTATTTCTCATTCGGCAAGAAGAAGGATAGTTCGGAGGCTGCTGAGAGCCCCGAGCAGGTTGAGCGTGGTTCCGCTCGTTCTTCGGCGCGCTCGGATACCGCGCCCAGCGCCGCGAAGGATTCCGCTCAGCCTTCGGTAGATACTAACGCTGAGCAGGAGCCGCTGCTGAAGGTAGTGAAGGGCTCCCCCACCCCGGAGGAGATTGCCGCCCTCACCGCCGTGGTGGCGATGATGCAGGCGAGCGCCGCGAAGCAGGAGCAGAGCTCGCTGATGGGTACTGCTTCGCGCATCCTGAACCGCGGCCAGCGCCTGGGTGTTTCGTTGCGTCCCGGTCCCGGTTCGTGGAGGCGCGCTCGCCCCAGGTAACGCGAGCTGATAACTCTGCTTCTTATATTCCCGTTGCACCGGCTGGTGCGGCGGGAATTTATTGTTTTGCCTCAAATTCAAGATTTATATTGCGCTATTCAACATCTAATGCGCTGATTCTTGCGGTTTTGTCATATTAGAAACGATAAAGTCATGATGATACGTACTGATGCTACGATGTATATACCATCACATAAGTATTAATAATTGGCAGGGACCATGGCAAAGATGCTGAATAAAAACCATAGGCCCCCACCGGATGTCTATATCGCGCTTCTGTTGCCGACGCTACGGCGCTTGTCGAAGACTGTGCCTCGCACCGCCGCCTATGTTAGTGAGCAGTTGCGGCAGCAGACTAAGGCGTTGGGGTCGAAGAAGAACCTACCCGATCTTGAATCCACCGATTTTGCGGTGGCTGTACGTACCACCTTGAAAATCTTGGTGGCACTTCGTTATGCCCAGTTGATGCCTCGGCTGACCCCGTGGGAGAAGAGGAAGTACCTGCTCACTCCCCTGGGGGCAGAGCTGACTTGCACCCCGCATCTGCACGGTTCGGTGCCGCCGCGTGTGGTGAAGCAGGTGCAGGCACTGTGCGCTCAGAGTCTGACGGCAAAGAGCGTGAAGAAGCTGAAGAAGCAGGCGAACGCACTATTGGAGAATGCGGAGGCGGAGCATCACCTCATTTTTGGCGCTTCCGATGGTGATGCGGTTACCGGCATGGAGGAGTTCCTCCCTGCCACCGATACCGAGGAAGCTACCCCCGCGCACGAAGCAACCGGCCCAGAGCGCCTTGCACATGCTTTGAATTCTGCGGGTGCTGTGAATTCTGAGGGCATTGCAGGGGCGTGGTCTGCGGGTCAGTCCCCTCTGGATATTATTTTGCGCGCCAGCGAATCACCGGTCATTCACGCTCAGGCGGAGTTTGCGGAGCATTTTACGCAGGATTTAATTCAGCATATTCACGCGGTGACGCCAGAATATTTTGAGCAGATTGTTGCCGATATTTTTACGGCTCTTGGTTTTAGTACCGAGGTAACCGGTGGCGCCGACGATAAGGGCGTTGACGTTATTGCCCGCTACTCTGATGGCCTGGATTTTGCGCCGATTTATATTCAGGTGAAGCATTATTGCGGAACTATGAAGGTCACCCCTAACGAGATTCAGAAGCTTGCCGGTGCGGTGCTTCTGCACGGCGGCTTGCAGGGTGTTTTGGTGACCTGCGGTGCTTTTGCGCAGCCGGTGCCCGAGTATTTGCAGGGCTTACCGGGCGCACGCAATATTGCGTTGGTTGATCAGCATCAACTGGTGGAGTTGATGATTCGTCACCGCGTGGGTGTGCTTGATGGTGAGGGCGAGTGCGGTTACCGCATTGACGAGGAGTATTTTGCCCGCGGTATGGAGTAACCCTCACGGCTTGGAGTAACCCTCACGGCTTGGAGCAGTCCTCACGGCTTGGAGTATCGGGGTGTTTTTGGGGGCGAGTATTTCCCTCTAAATATCCCCGGTCTTCGCGCATTTCCCGCATCATTTCACTTAATGTATTTTCACT